>DATENJ010000650.1:0-2463 GCA_035275125.1 Actinomycetes bacterium
CGCGGGCGGGCGGCCGTTTCCGGGGTCGCCGCCGCTGGAACGCCCGATCAAGCTCAGCAGCTCGATCGGAATCGGCATGACCAGGGTCGAGTTCTGCTCGGTGGCCACAGCGGCGACCGTCTGGAGGAAGCGGATCTGCATGGCCTGCGGGTTCTGGCTCAGGATCGCGGCCGCGTCGGACAGCAGCCGCGACGCCCGGCGCTCGGCGTCGGCCGAGATCATGAGGGCCCTGGCCTCGCGGTCTGCCTCGGCCTCACGAGCCATGGCCCGGCGCAGGTCGTCGGGCAGGTCGACGTCCTTGACCTCGACGCTGAGGACCTGGACCCCCCACTCGTGGGTGACCCTGGCGATGATCCCGTGCAACTCCCGGTTGATCGACTCCCGCTCGCTGAGCAGCGTGTCCAGGTCGTACTTGCCCAGCATGGCCCGGAGGTTGGTCTGGGCCGACTGGCTGACCGCGAACAGGTAGTTCTGCACCCGGACCACCGCCGCGACCGGCTCCTCCACCCGGGCGTAGACCACCGCGTCGACCCGCATGGTCACGTTGTCCTTGGTGATCACGTCCTGGGGCGGGACGTTCATGGCCACCGTCTGGATGGTGACCGTGCGCATCCGGTCGATCCCGAACGGCAGCAGGATGATCAGGCCGGGCCCCTTGGGCTTGCCCTTGACCCGGCCGAGCCGGAACACGACTCCACGCTCGTACTCTTGGAGCACGTGGACCATGGAGACGATCCCCCAGACGATCAGGGCGATCACCCCGACCACGATCAGGACGACGACCCAGGTGCTCATGGGTGTCCCTCCCGTCCAGGTCGTCCGATTCCAGATGCTGGACTTTAGTTTGTCACAGGATGTGGGCGGCCGGACCCCTCCCGGCCGAGATCGGTGACCGGGCCCTCGGTGAGGCCGCCGGCCCCCCCGCTGAACAGGCGCCAGAACGCGTCCGCGGCCAGGATGAACGGCGGGTAGCCGAGGTAGCCGAGGATCGGCATCTCGAACACCGGGAAGACGCCGACATAGGGGATGCGGTACTGCCAGTAGGGCAGCGCCCCCCAGTTCCACAGCTCCCACAGGACCCCGGTGCCGAGGCCGGCCACGGCCAGCAGCACCACCGGCCCGGCCCGGCCCTGGCGGACAAGGCCGATGACGCTGGGCCGGCCACGCAGCTCGGCGACCGCGTCCAGCACGGCAAGGGGGGCCAGCCAGACCAGCGGGAACGCCTGCTCCGGGAACACATAGAGCAGCGGCACGCTGACCAGACCGGCCACGACCAGGGCGGTGGCGGTCCAGGACGGCAGCGGCACCGCCGGCGGGTGCGGGAACCGCACGAAGGACCGGAGCAGGTCGCGGGACTCGGCCAGGGCCGGTAGCACGAACAGGAACGACAGGGTCTTCAGCGGCATCCGGGCCGGGCCGGCGAAGACGTGCTCGCCGACATAGCGCCAGTTCTCCAGCCGCCAGTTGGCGACCTCGAAGGCCCACCAGAACGGGGCGCTCAGGGCGAACATGGCCACCAGCCGCCAGCCGCCGCCGTGGATGAGGGAGCGGCCGGCCCTTGCCCACACGACCGCGTCGGCGGCCAGGATGAAGCCGGTCCAGACCAGGTCGAACCAGTAGCCGCGGAAGGGCTCGACGCCGGCCAGGCTGACTCCCCAGCCAAAGCCGCACAGGGCCAGCCCGGCGACCAGCTGGGCCAGGACGAGGCGGCGGTCGGGGTCGCCGGCCCGGCCGGTGCCGGCGTCGCCTCGACGCTCCCGGGTGCCCTCGGGCGTGCTCACCTCGGCCTACTCGTGGCTGGCCGGCTCGGCGACGGGAGCGGCCCGGCGGCCGCGGCGGCGCGAGGGCCGGACGGCGGCCGGGTCCTCTGGCTCGACCTGGAGGATGCCCTCGGCCACCGACCCGACCCGGATGCGCTGGCCGGTGCCGAGGCTGCCCTCGCCGGTGGCCAGCCGGGCCCGCCACATGGCCCCGTCGACGACCACGATGCCGCCGGGGTTGAGCATGCTGCGCACCACCCCACGGGAGCCGACCAGCGCCTCGGTGCCCATCGGGGCCTGGCGCTGGGAACGGAGGATGACGGTCAGGATGACCACGAACCAGGCCAGCGACCACAGCACCCCGAGGACGGCCAGGCGGCCGTCGACCCGCAGCAACGGCGACGGGCTGGTGAACAGCCACCAGGACCCGGCGGCCGTCAGCCCGGCCGCCCCGGCGGTGGCCAGGCCGAGACCGCCCATGGCGGCATCCACCGTGAACAGCGCCTGGCCGGCCAGCAGCAGGGCCAGAGCCAGCCAGTTGGTGGGCAGGACGAGCAGCGAGACGACGGCCAGTAGCAGACAGGCCAGCCCGGCCCCCCCGGCGACCCCGAACCCGGGCTGGAACCACTCGAACGAAAGGCAGGCGGCCGCCGCCAGCAGCAGCAGGTAGGCCAGGGTCGGGTTGGCCAGGCCGTGGCGGACC
>DATENJ010000651.1:0-4824 GCA_035275125.1 Actinomycetes bacterium
TCGCCGGCGTGATCGCCACCGCGCTCGGCGTGCTGGTGCTCGGCCCGGTGCTGGCGCGGTGGCTGTCAGGGCTGCTCGGCGTGCCGGTCGGCCGCGCCGCCGGCATCGTCGGTGGGCTGGCCCGAGGCAACGCCGCGCGCAGCCCCCGGCGCACCTCGGCGACCGTGCTGCCCCTGGTGATCGGGATCACCCTCGTCACCTTCCTGGCCACCCTGGCCGCCGGCACCAGGGCGTCGGCCACCGGCGGCCTGGACCGCACCCTGCGGGCCGACTTCCGGCTCGCCACCGCCGGTGTCGGCATGCACCAGCCCCACATCAGCCCGCGGGTGGCCGAGCGGCTGGCCGGCCTGCCCGAGCTGGCTGCCGTGGCCCCCTTCCGGGACGCCGACGCCACCGTGGACGGCCAGGAGCATGGCGTCACCGCCGTCGATCCCACCATGCTCGGCAAGGTCCTCTCCCTGGAGGAGACCGGCGGCGCCCTGTCGGACCTCACCGACGGCGGGATCGCGGTGAGCCGCCAGGCCGCCGACGACCTCCACCTGGCGGTCGGGTCCCCGGTGACGGTCCGCACGCCCCGCGGCCGGCTCGACCTCACCGTGCGGGCGGTCCTCGACCTCTCCCGCGTCGACGCCTTCGCCCGCCAGGAGCTGCCCATCGGCGACTTCCTGGTCACCACGGCCGACTTCCGGCGCCTGGCCGGCAAGGAGGGCCTGACCATGGTCCTGGCCGGCCGGCGGGACGATGTCAGCCCCGCCGCGGCCAGAGCCGCCATCGAGCGGGCCATCCCCGATTACCCCAACGTCGACATCGCCGGACGCGCCGAGCTGCGGCGGCGGGCGGCGGCGGCGATCGACCCCGCCTTGCGGCTGTTCTCCAGCCTGCTCGGGCTCGCGATCGTGATCGCGCTGTTCGGCATCGTCAACACCCTGGCCCTTTCGGTCCTGGAACGTGTCCGCGAGCTCGGCCTGCTGCGCGTCATCGGCATGGACCGCCGACAGGTCCGCGCCATGATCCGCTGGGAGGCGGTGATGTTCGCCGCCATCGGCGCCGCCGTCGGCCTCGGTCTTGGCGCCTTCATCGGCTGGGCTGTCAGCCGGGACCTCGACCTGCCCACCACCATCCCCGCCGGTCAGCTCGCCCTGGTCGCCGCGGCTGCGATCGCCACCGGCGTCCTCGCCGCTGTCCTGCCGGCCCGCCGAGCCGCCCAGGTCGACATGCTCCGCGCCATCGCCACGCAGTAGCTATCGTGCCTGCTCGGAGTCCAGCTCCAGTCGCCCGTCCGAGCGTTGGCTGAGCGCCTCGCCAAGCGCCGCGCGGGTCGTGAACCCGAGCACAGTCGGTGCCTGGGCGGCGAACTCCCCGTTGGGATCGGTCGTCAGGCGGAGCCGGGAGGTGACGCAGCCACCCGGGAACTGGTCGTACCAGGTGGCAGTGAACTCGCCGCCGGTGCGCGACTCGGTCTGCTGGAAGTGCCGCACGCCCGCCACCGGGGACGGCCCCTCCACCGCCCCGCCGGGGGCGCAGGAGGCGGTCAGCCGCACGACCAGCGCGCGGTCGCCGGCACGGTCGTGGTTCAGGACGATCTGCGACCGGCCGTTGTTGACCGCGATCTCGGCGACATTCCAGCCGACCGGGAGGAGCTGCATGCACGGCACCAGCGACGCCGACGGCACCGACTGGGCCATCAGCCACAGCGGCTCCAGATCCCGGCTGCAGCTGATGTCCGTGACCATCAGCGGCGTCTCGACGGCGTCCTTGTTGCTGAAGATGAACCTGGGGTTCAGGGCGGCCAGGACCAACAGGGCCAGGATGCCCGCCCACAGCCCGATCCGCCTGGCGCTCCAGCGCTGGACTCGGATCGGCCGGGGCGGGCTGGGCAGCAGGCGGACGAACTCGGCGTGCAGGTTGCGGCCCTGGGCGCGCAGCATGCGGCGCAGCTGCGACGGCAACGCCAGCCCGCGGGCGGCCGCGAACCCCTCGGTGATCTCCTCGACCGTGAACGACTGCAGCGCCCGCCGGTAGACCTCCTCGGGGCTGGAGCGCAGGGCCAGGCACAGCATCATGTTGGCCAGATCCACCGCCTGCCGCCAGGGACTGGGCCGGGCCTCCACAAACGCCACGTCGATCAGCAGCATGCGGCCGTCGCGGACCAGCAGGTTGGCCGGCTTGATGTCCCGGTGCGCCAGCCCGGCGTCCCACAGCCTGCGGATGATGCCGAGGCCGTCGTCGATCACCTGGTCGTCGACCTCGGCCTCGCCCAGTTCCACCGCGCCGTCGAAGAACTCGGCGAGCAGCAGGTACTCCCGCTCGGGGGTGAGCTCCACGAACCCGAACGGGGTCGGGCTGGGCAGCCCCGCCCGTTTCATCAGCGACAGCGCGTAGTCCTCCTGCTGGACCAGCCGGCGTACGGTGTTGAACGGCTTCTCGTCCTCCAGCCGTCCGTAGAGCAGCTCCCGGCCGAGCTTGTACCAGCGGTCCGAGCGCAGGTGGTTCTGGGCGTACAGCTTGCCGAACAGCTGCCGTGGCGGGTCGCCGGCGACGGTGATGCGCAGGGGGGTGGAGCCGGCCGACCCCGAGAGGCCGAACGGCTTGACGTCCTGCACGACGAGCCCGAGCTGGTCGGACAGGGCGCGCCGGATCGCCTGGCCGCGGGCCCCGCCGATGTCCAGGTGGGCGCTGCGGCCCTGCCGGTAGGCGACCGGGAACACCTCGTTGGGGGTGAACCGCCGGAACAGCAGCAGCGGGATCGTGACTCCGATGCCCACCCCGACCAGCACGTCGGTAGGGGCGTCGATCCCCAGCGCGACCCTGGCCACAGCGACCACGGCGACCAGCGCGGCCATCACCCACTTGCCGGTGTTGCGCCAGCGACCCTCCGGCACCAGCGTGTACAGGACCCCCATGAGGATGGCCGTCATGGCGGTGACCGGCACTGACGGCAGTGCCCAGCCGCCCCAGCTCGCCTGGAGGTCGACCCCGAATGGCCGTGGCCGCCGGGCGACGATCGACAGGATCGTGATGAGCATGGAACCGAGCTGCCAGGCGACCCACCACACCAACAGGTGCCGCCAGCGCCGCAGCACGAGCAACGCCAGCAACAGCCCGAAGTAGGCCGCGTACACCACCCACCAGGAGCCCAGGCGCGCCAGGCCCCGCAGGGGTCCCGCCAGCCCAGGCCCGTACAGGCCGGCCATCCAGGCCACGACCGCGTCGTCGATGACCGTGACCTCGACCGCCAGGCCGTGCAGGCCGCGAGCGAACACCGCCAGGGTCAGCCCGACCAGCACCACCGCTCCCACCAGCCAGCCGACGCCGCTGCTGCGCAGCCGATACGGCAGCGGCGGGGCCGCACCGGTTGGCCGCCGCCGCTGTGGCGACCGGACGGCCTCTCGGAGGGTCGGGTGGATTGGCGGGGCGCTGATCGGTGTCGACCGGTCTGTTGGCAGGTCCATGGGCTCTCCCAACCAGGGCAGAAGGGCCCCGGCACCACGACCTTGTTTCCTGACCGGTGGGTTGTCAAGGTTCCACCACGCCAAGCGGTCAGCACAAAGGAGACAGGGATGGACCAGCGGCTGAGCCTCATCACCCTCGGCGTGGGCGACGTGTCGCGGGCCCAGGCGTTCTATGAGGCGCTCGGCTGGCGGCTGGACGGCGGCGTCGACGACGACACCGACCACGTCGCCTTCTTCCAGGCCGGCGGGCTGGTCGTCGCCCTGTGGGACCGAGGGAAGCTCGCCCACGACAGCGGCGTGACCGACACGGGCGGCTGGGGCGGCGTGACCCTGGCGTACAACGTCCGCTCGCCCGAGGAGGTCGACGCCGTGCTCGCCGAGGCCGGGGCGGCGGGTGCGACGATCGCCCGTCCGGGCGCGGCCACGTTCTGGGGCGGCTACTCGGGTGCCTTCATCGACCCCGACGGCCACCCCTGGGAAGTCGCGCACAATCCCAGCTGGACGGTGCACGAGGACGGCCGGACAACGCTCCCCAAGGGCTAGGAACGGCGGAGCGTCAGGCCGTTCGCAGGGCCTCGATCGTCGCGGTGGGGACGACCCCTTCGACCCGGTGTGCCAGGTCGGTGTCCAGGGTGACGAACGCGTCGGCCTGCAGCTGGGTGAGGGCGAGGTACTCGGCCTGGTAGGTCTCGGACCAGCCCAGCTGGTCGGCGAGGTCCCAGGCTCGGCGGCGGAGGACGGCGTCGCCGAGGAGGCGGACCGGCAGGGCCCGGATGCGGGTGAGCTGGTCGAGGGCTGCTTCCGGCGCGAGCTTGCCCCGGTGGACGGCCTCGTGCAGGGCGGAGAGGGTCTGGGAGCGCAGCAGGGTCGGGGCGAGCAGCTCGTGCTCGGGCGGGACCTCGAACCCCTCGCTGGCCAGCTGGAGGACGACGTCGCAGTCGACGACGAATCTGGTCATGTGGCTGTCACCCTAGCGCACCCTCACGGGGCGCCAGGGTCACTGGGGCAGGTCGAGGATCGGGCTGCGATCGAAGAAGCCGACTGGCCGTAGGGTGAAGCCGCAGGTGGCGACCGGCATCACCGGCCAGTCCTCTGGCCGGGGAAAGTGGGTCATCCCGAAGGTGTGCCACAGGACGATGTCGTGGCCGTCGATGTCGCGGTCGGCGGCCACGTAGGCGGGCAGCCCGGCGCCGCCTGGATGCTGGTTGGGCAGGTCGCCGGCGGCGTAGCGCTCCGCCGGGTCGTACCGGGTGACCCACAGGTGCCTGGTGGCGAAGGTCGCCCGGCCGGTGACGGCGGCAGCGGCGTCGGCCGCGAGCAGCGGCGCCACCTGCGGGTCGAGCGCGTAGGCGACCGGCTGGCCGAGCCGGTT
>DATENJ010000652.1:0-6728 GCA_035275125.1 Actinomycetes bacterium
GCGGCTGGTGGCCGGCACGATCAGCAGATACGGCACGGCCAGCAGGGCGGTGACCAGCGCGTAGGTGACGGTGCGGCTGACGAGGCGGTCCAGGTCCCACAGCCGGTAGCGCAGCACCGCCACCGCCACCGCCACCGGCACGCACAGCACCATCGCGTAGAGGACACCCGAGATCACGGTCTGCTGGGGCAGGACGGTCCCTGCCAGCAGGCCGGCCACAGCGCCGACGGCCCCGGCGGCGACCCAGCGCAGCTGCTGACGCTCGACCCCACGCGAGGCCCGGAACCGCAGCACCACACAGAGCAGCGCCGCCGGCAGGCAGGCCGAGTGCAGCACCGAGCCGAGGTTGGCGGCCACCGTGGCGATCGTGCCGGCCACCCCGGCCAGCGCGAGGGGGTTGTTCATCGGCGTCTCGGTCAGTGGTGTTGGGCTGAGGCTGCCACCAACCAGGGCCAGGGTGGAGCCGGCCAAGCTGGCGACCACGACCACTCGCCAGCGGCGCGACCGTAGGTGCCCGTTCGGCAACAGCAGGAACGGCAGGGTGACGCCGAGGGCGATGGCCGGCGCCCAGGTGTACTCCCCGAACGCAGCGGTGAGCTTGGCGGCCAAGGGCAGCGGCCGGCCGGCGTGGACGAGCTGGCCGACCCAGGGTCGCAGAGGGACGACAAGGGCCCAGAGCAGGCCGGAGGCCGCATACAGCCAGCCGATCGGGTTGGCCGGCCGCCGCAAGCTCAAGACCAGCCCGATCGTGGCGTAGCCGAGCGGGAAGGCCAGCGCATAGGCGGCGCCGTCGGCCAGCACCCCGACCGTCAGCGGCCGGGTCACGGCCAGGGTGACCAGCAGCCCAGCGGCGCAGCAGCCGAAGGCGGCCAGCCACAACGACCAGGCGAGCACGGTCTTGGTGCGGATCTGGGTCCTCAGTGTCCGGTCCTCGGGCGTCGGAGGTCGTGCGCCGGAGTATGGCCGGTCCAGCGGTACGGGATCGTTACGGCCCAGACTGCGGCGCGGTGGTCAGCACGGGAGGCGGTCGGGATCCATTCGGTACACCAACGACCCGCGGCGGTCGGCGACCCAGACGGCACCGCCGCCGACAGCCAGCTCTCCCAGGGCGGGCTCCAGGGGCATGCCTGAGGGGGTCGCGCCCGGCTGGATGCATTCCAGCGCCCCTCCAACCGCCTCCGGCTCCGTGACCAGGACGGCACCGGCGGCGGCGGCCAGGCCGACCGGGAGGCCGGTTGGGACGATCTCCCGGACGCGGCCGGTGGAGGCGTCGATCCGGGCCACCGCACCAGCCATCTCGACAATCGGGTCGGTCGTTGAGCCACCGACCCAGACCGCCCCGTCGCCGACAGCCACCCGCTCGGCGTAGAGGTCGAGCCGGATGGTCCCGAGCAGCCGGTTGGTGGCCGCGTCGATCCGCGCCACGCCGTGGCCGCCCTCGGCGACCCAGACGGTTCGGCCGGCGACCGCGATGCCCGCGGGACTCTCAGGGGGAAGCTTGATCACCGCGACCACGCGGTTGCTGGCCAGGTCGATGCGGGCCACCGCACCGCGACCGGAGGCAACCCATCCGGCACCCGCGCCGACCGCCACCAGCGACGGCAGGAAGCGGCGATCACCGGGCGCGAACTCGAAGGGCAACGGACCGAGCTTGATCCTGGCGACGACCCGGCCGGTCCCGGGGTCAAGCCGCACCACCTCGTCGGTGTCGGGATGCACCACCCAGATCGACCCTGCGTCGACCGCCAGTCCGGTCGGGTTCCGCCCCCCGGCCGGGAGGCGGGCGACGACTCGGTTGGAGCGCGGATCGACCCGCACGACCTGGCCGTCTCGCCACGCGCCGACCCAAAGGCTGCCGGCGGCGAACACGAGCGGGCCGCCGCGATGGCCGACCTCGATCTGCGCTGTCGCCCAGCGTTCCGGCAGGGTGAGCTGCTGGGGAGGCGCCGGGGTCGTCGTGGGCGGCGTCCTGGGCGTCGGCTGCGACCGTGACGCAGGCGCTTCGGGGCCGGTGATGCGCCCCACGACGGCGAGCACCGCGACCGCCCCGAGCACGGCGGCACCGATTCGGAGCCTGTCCTGCTGTGAGGCCATCGGCAGCACGCCATCCCAGGGCCGAAACGGGCCCGTACTGGCTTCCTACAAAGCCATCCTAACCGCTCGCCCACCCATACCGGTCAGATCACCCCACGCGGCATCGGTCATACTGCATTCGATGACGCCGACGGGCTTTCCCGCCATGCTTCCGGCCCCCCGCCGGCCCGACCCCTTGGACGTGCCCGCGCTGCGCTGGGGGATCCTGGGCACGGGCTGGATCGCCGAACGGTTCGTCCGCGCGCTGCGGACCTCGACGACCCAGCAGGTCGTCGCCGTCGGCTCCCGTACCCAGGCCTCCGCGGAACGCTTCGCCGGGGCGGCGGGTGTCGCGACCGCGCACGGGTCGCCCGAGGCGCTGGTCGCCGACCCCGCCGTCGACGTCGTCTACGTCGCGACGCAGCACCAGGCCCACCGCGCGGGTGCCCTGTTGGCGATCGACGCCGGCAAGCACGTGCTGGTCGAGAAGCCCCTGGGCCTGGACGCCATCGAGGCCGAGGAGGTGGCGGCGGCCGCCGCGGCCGCCGGCGTGTTCTGCATGGAGGCGATGTGGACGCTGTTCCTGCCGCGCTTCGACGTTGTCCGGCAGGTGTTGGAGCAGGGAATGCTCGGCGACGTCAGGACGGTGCTGGCCGACCACGGCGAGCGGTTCGACCCGCCCCACCGGATCCTGGACCCCGCGATGGCGGGTGGGTCCCTGCTCGACCTCGGCAGCTACCTCACCGCCCTGGCGACCTGGACGCTGGGGCCGGCCCAGGAGGTGTACGCCACCGGCGAGATGACTCCCAGCGGCGTCAACGGCCAGGCGGCGATGGTCCTGACCCACGGCGGCGGCGCCCGCAGCGTCCTGCACACCAGCCTGCTCACCCGGACCCCGACGGTGGCGGTGATCGCGGGCACGACGGCGACCCTGACCCTGCCCGGCCCGTTCTTCATGCCCGGTGACGTGGTCGTGACCTCCGCCGACGGCGCCCGGACGGTGACCTGGGCCGAGCTGGAGCCCGTCGGCCATGGCGGCCTGTACCACTCCGCGGTGGAGGTGGCGTTGCGGGTGACGGCCGGGGAGCTGCAGTCGCCCCTGCGCCCGGCGTCTGACGTGGTGACCGGGCTGCGGGCGCTGGACGAGGTCAGCCACCAGCTCGGCGTGCGCTACGACGCGGCCCGCTGAGCCGAAGGAGAGGATGCGCAGCCCATTCGGTCAAGGACCGATCTAAGGCTTGCCTCGCCGCTGGCCGACAAGAGTCCTATGGGCCAGATTCCTCCACCCCGGTCATCGCTTGCTCGCCGGTTGACGCTCGCGCTCGCGACCATGCTGCTGCCGGTCGCGGCGGTCGCCGCGGCAGGACTGGTCACGTTCCGCCTCTCGATCTCGGCGCTCGAGGAGTTCCGCCAGGAGACCGTCGAGGAGTCCAAGCGCATCGAGGCGGTCCGGACACTGCTCGTTGAAGCCGACGACCTGGGCGAAGCCGCCGTCGAGGAGAGCGACCCGGCAACCGGCAAGCAGTTCGTGGTGCTCAGCGCGCGGATCGACCGGCATTTCGACGACCTCCACACCTTGGCCACGCTGCCGGAGCGTCGGCTCGCGGCGGAGGCCGATGCGCTGTGGGAGAAGTCGGCGGCCGATATCGAGGCGGCCAAGGCGGCCCCGACGACCAGCGCGACCGATGACCGGCTCGATCCGTTCCACGACCACATCGACCAGGCGGCGTCGAAACTGGCCGATCTCCACTCACTCAACGGCAATCAGGTCGCGGACGAGATCTCGTCACTGCGACTGCGGGAGCAGGAACAGCTGCTGGCCGGCCTGGCCGCGCTCGTTCTCGGCTCGACCGTCGCGTTGCTCCTGGCCCGGCGGCTGGGCCGCTCGATCACCCGACCGCTGCTGTCGTTGAAGGACGCGGCGACGCGGTTCGGCTCGGACGACCTGTCGCATCGGATCCCGGTGAGCGGCGACGACGAGCTGGCCCAGCTGGGCAGCGCCTTCAACGCCATGGCGAGCAGCCTCCAGACGAGCAGGGCCGACCTGCGCGAGAGCGAGCAGCGCTTCCGGGCCCTGGTGCATCACGCCTCGGACGTGTTCACCGTGATCGGCGCCGACGCCGTCATCCGCTACCAGAGCCCGGCGATCGAGCAGGTGCTCGGCTACCCGACCGAGGGCATCATCGGCCGGTCGTTCCTGGACCTCGTCGACCCGCACGACCAGGACCTCGCCACCGGGTTGTTCGAACGGTCCCAGCTGCGGCCAGGGGTGCCCACCGTCGGGGAGGTCCGCATGCGGCCCCGCGAGGAGGTGCAGGCGCCCCGGCATTTCGAGATGACGGCCACCGACCTGCTTGACGACGCCACCGTCCGCGGTCTGGTCCTCAACTACCGTGACGTCACCGAGCGGGTGCTGTACGAGCAGCAGCTGTCCCAGCAGGCGTTCCACGACGCGTTGACCGGCCTTCCGAACCGGGCCCTGTTCCAGGACCGGCTGGAGCACGCGCTCAGGCAGCGAGGGCAGACCGTCGGTCTGCTCTTCGTGGACCTGGACCATTTCAAGGTGGTCAACGACAGCCTCGGCCACGACGCCGGAGACCAGCTCCTCTGCGACGTCGCGCAACGGCTGGCCGGCTGCCTGCGGGAAGGGGACACCCTGGCTCGCCTTGGCGGTGACGAGTTCACCGTGCTGATGCCTGACATCGGCGGCGCCCAGGATGCGGCGGTGGTGGCCAACCGGATCGAGAGCCGGCTCGAGCCGCCCTTCGAGCTGCCCGGGCAGTCCGTCTTCGTCACCGCCAGCATCGGCATCGCCACCGGGGTCGCCCTGGACGACCGGTCCGAGGCACTGCTGCGGGACGCCGACGCCGCCATGTACGAGGCCAAGGCGCGCGGCAGGGCCCGTCACGCGCTGTTCGATCCCACGATGCACACCCGGGCCGTCACCCGGCTGGCCATCGAGACAGACCTGCGCCGGGCCATCGACAACGACCAGCTCGAGCTCCACTACCAGCCCATCATGTGGTTGGAGGGCAACAAGATCGTGGGGGTTGAGGCGCTGGTGCGCTGGCGTCGACCCGACGGCACCCTTGTCCCGCCGGGCGAGTTCGTCCCGGTCGCCGAGGAGACCGGGCTGATCCGCCCGATCGGCCGTTGGGTGTTGCACGAGGCGTGCCGGCAGCTCGCCAGCTGGCGGTCCGACCTGCGGCAGGCCGCCGGGCTGGCGATGAGCGTCAACGTCTCCGCACGCCAACTCCAGGACGCCAGCATTGTCGAGGACGTCGAGTCCGCCCTGCGCGAGAGCGGGTTGGACGCCGGCTCCCTGATCCTGGAGCTGACCGAGAGTGCGGTCGTCGAGACGCTCGAGGAGACCTTGCCGACGCTCCAGCGGCTCCGATGGATGTCGGTGCAGCTGGCAATGGACGACTTCGGCACCGGCTACTCATCGCTGAGTAGCCTCAGCCGGCTGCCGCTGGACATCCTGAAGATCGACCAGAGCTTCGTTGCTCGACTCGACCAGGATGCGGAGGGCCGGGCGATCGTGTACGCGATCATCTCGTTGGCGACCGCGCTCGGCGTGCGAGTGACCGGCGAGGGAATCGAAACGGCGTCGCAGCTGTCGACCCTGACCGAGCTCGCCTGCAACCACGGTCAAGGCTTCCTCCTCGGCCGGCCGACGCCTCCCGAGGAGTTGGCGGCGATGCTCCGGAACGTCGACCCTACCGAGGTCACGGTCGCCGCGCGCCTGGCCCGGCTGCAATAGATAACTCGGTCAGACAGGCTCCATGGCCAGGGAGAGCTCGAGGGTGAAGGTGGTTCCCTGACCCTCGACGCTGTCGACAGTGAGGGCGCCGCCCATCGCCTCCGCCAGCCGCTTGGCCAGCACCAGCCCCATGCCGGTGCCCTGGACCTCGGAGTGCTCGGCGCCGAGGCGGTCGAACTGGGTGAACAGCCGCGGCAGCTTGTCGGCGGGGATGCCCGGACCGGTGTCGGCGACCGCAATGCGGACGCGGCCCTCGTCGCCGGCCTCGCAGGTGAGGCTGATGCTGCCGCCGTGATTGTTGTACTTGACCGCGTTGGACGCCAGGTTCAGCAGGATCTGCTTGAGCCGCTGCCGGTCGGCCTGGACGATCCAGGCGCACTCCGGCGCGGAGGGCGCGTGGATGCCCAGCGCACGCTCGGCGGCCAGCGGCCCGATGAGGTCGACGGTGTCCTTGAGGACCTCGAAGACGCCGACCGGCTCCGGCGACAACGCCAGGTGGCCGCTCTCGATGCGGGCGAGGTCCAGCACCTCATTGATGAGGCCGAGCAGATGCTGGCCGGCCCGCAGGATGTGGTCGACGCTCTCGGTCTGCTCCTCGTCCAGGTCGTCGAGCTGGAGCAGCTGCCCGAACCCGAGGATCGCGTTGAGCGGGGTGCGCAGCTCGTGGCTCATGCAGGACAGGAACTCGCTCTTGGCCGTGCTCGCCCGGTCGGCCTCCTGCTTGGCCTCCAGCGCCGCCGCGGCGGCCGCCCGCTCATCGGCCTGGAGCCGCGCGTTGATCAACGCCACGCCGGTCTGCTGGGCGAGCGACTGCAGCACGAACGGCTCCTCGGCCGGCGGCTCGGCCGCCGCGGCCACCACCAGGAAGCCGGCGTGCCCGGCCGCGCTCTGC
>DATENJ010000653.1:0-4360 GCA_035275125.1 Actinomycetes bacterium
CGGTCATCCCCACCCCCGCCTTCGCGCATCGCCGGACGGTTCTCCCGAAACCGTCCGGTCGCGGAGTTTACGGGGGAAGCGGCGGAAATCGTGGGAGGTTGGCGGATTCTGGACGCCGGCGGCGCTCGATGGCGACCGCTACCGTCGGGAACACCAGCACCGACAGTGCCCCCGCCCCGACGAGGGCGGCCGCGTTCTCGCGGAGCATGGTGCCGTTGCGCAGCCCGATCTCGGCCAGCGCGACCAGCAGCGGCAGGGCGGTGGCGGTCAGGAGCATCACCTGGACCCGCTGCACGGCCGGCAGGTCCCGGCGGTACAGGAACAGCGCCGGCACCCCCCGGATCACCAGCAGGAGCAGGAAGAAGGCGACCAGCCGCAGCGGCGCCTCGGCGATCGAGCGGACGTCAAGGGTCATGCCCGAGGCGACGAAGAACAGCGGGATGAAGAAGCCGTAGCCGATGGCGTCGAGCTTCTCCTCGAGGGCGTGGTAGCCCCCCGGCGCCCAGCGGCGCAGGACGATCCCGGCCAGGAACGCGCCGAGGACCACGTCAAGGCCGAACGTCTCGGCCACCACCAGCAGCAGGAGCAGCAGCACGACGGTCAGGCGCACGGTCGACTGGGCGGTGGCGCCCTCGCCCTCGCGGACGATCCGCTCCAGGCGGCTGCCCCGGATCATCCGGGGCGCGAAGCTCAGCACCAGGGCAAGGACCGCCACCGCGACCAGCGACACCAGGGCCACGAACTCGCTGCTGGCCCCGAGGAACAGGGCGATGGCCAGAACCGGGAACATCTCCCCCACCGCCCCGGCGGCCAGCAGGTAGCGGCCAAAGCGGCCGCCCAGCATGTCGTTGTCGCGCAGGATGGGCAGCAGGGTGCCGAGGGCGGTGGTGGTCAGCCCGAGGGCCACCGGCACGAACGCCAGCACCAGCCCGGCCGCGGCCAGCACCCCGACAAGGGCGAAGGCCAGGGCCACGGTCACCAGCCAGGACGTGACGGCCAGCCTCCCTGGCCGCTCCCGGAACAGGTGGAGGTCGAGCTCGTAGCCGGCCAGCAGGAACAGGAAGCCAAGGCCGACGTTGGCCAGCAGGTCGATCTCGGCCCGCTCGGCCCAGCCCAGCACCTCGGGGCCGGCCACCACCCCACCGGCCAGCAGCACCACCACCTGGGGGATGCGCGGGCCAGGCAGCAGGGCCACGACCACCGGGGCGAGCGCGGCCACAACGGCCGCGACCAGCAGCGTGTCCAGGCCCCTGGCAAGATCCATGCGCACCTCCGGCCTCGACCCTCGTCGTCGAGCATGGCATGGCCGATACTGGCGTGACAGCCGGACGGTGTGTTGGGGGACGTGGCGGATGGCCGGAGCTCGGGCGGAGGCCGGCCGCGCCCTGCGCAAGCGTGTCCCCCGCTCCAGCCACGCCGCCTGGGACCCGGCCCCTGGCCGGTCGCCGCTCGACCTGCTGGCCGAGTCCGACCGGTGGCGGCTGCCCGACCTGGTACCGCTGCGGCACGCCCGCATGCTGGCCTCGCCGTTCGCGTTCCTGCGCGGCGCCCCTGGGGTGATGGCCCACGACCTGGCCTCAACGCCGGTCACCGGGATCACCGTGCAGGCCTGCGGTGACGCCCACCTGCTCAACTTCGGGCTGTTCGCCACCCCCGAGCGGAACCTGGTCTTCGGCCTCAACGACTTCGACGAGACGCTGCCGGGCCCCTGGGAGTGGGACGTCAAACGGCTCGCGACCAGCCTGGTGGTGGCGGCGAGGACGGCCGGGTTCGACCAGGCCGTCGGCCGCCAGGCGGCCGAGGCGGCGGTCCGCGTCTACCGCGAGCAGCTCGCCCGGTACGCGGGCATGCGGCTGCTGGAGGTGTGGTACTCGCGGGTCGACGCCTCGGCCATCATCGCCCTCGCCCGAGGCCGGCGCCGGCGGATGGTGGCCGACCGCCTGGCCCGGGCCCAGCACCACACCAACCTCGACGCCCTGCCCCGGCTGACCGAGCCGGCGGCCGACGGCCGGCGGTTCGTCGAGGACCCGCCGCTGCTCACCCACGTCGAGGAATGCCACCAGGGCTGGGTCGAGGAGGTCCTCGGCCGCTACCGCGCCAGCATGTCGGACGAGCGGCGCCAGCTGCTGGGGCGGTTCCGGGCCCATGACGCCGCCCGCAAGGTGGTCGGGGTGGGCAGCGTCGGCACCCGCTGCTATGTCGTGCTGCTGCTCGGGGACCGTCACGACGACCCGCTGCTGCTCCAGGTCAAGCAGGCGGAGGCCTCGGTGCTGGAGCCCCACGCCGGCCGCAGCCGCTACCGCCATGCCGGCCGCCGGGTGGTCACCGGCCAGCGGCTGCTCCAGACGGCCAGCGACATCTTCCTCGGCTGGACCACCGACGGCGCCGCCGACTACTACGTCCGCCAGCTGTGGGACATGAAGGGCTCGGTCAACCTCGACACCCTCGACCCGGCCGACCTCGTCCCCTACGGCCAGCTGTGCGGCTGGGTCCTGGCCAGGGCCCATGCCCGCAGCGGCGACGCCGCCGCCATCACCGGCTACCTGGGCGGCGGGGAGAGCTTCGACCGGGCGGTGGCCGGCTTCGCCGAGGCCTACGCCGACCAGACCGAGGCCGACTACGCGGCGTTCTCGGCCGCCCGGGATTCATCCTCCGGGGACGGGGGTAGGGGTGGCGACACGAACCAACGGAAAGGAGCCGAAGGATGATCCTCTCGATCCTGGTCACGTTGGCATTCGTGGCCACCCTGGCGTTCATGCTCGTCCGCGCCTTCACCGGCCCGGTCCGCCACCGCCACAGCCGCCCGGTGCACTGACCGAACCGACCGGCCGGCGCGTTCAGTCCCCGCTGACGCCCCGGGCGATCCGTACGGCCTCGCTGTGGAGGGTCTCGACGTAACCCTCGTGCTCGGGCTTCATCAGGACGCTGCGCAGGACCCGGGCCTCGCCGACGTCGGCGGTCAGGGCCGGGTCGCGGCGGCGGAGCCGGTCGGCGGCCAGCCGCAGCGTGCTCAGGTACACCGGTGACGGGTCGTCCATGGCCGCCCGCAGCAGGGCGGCCGAGGCGGCGTCGACGGCCGCGCACGACGGCGAGGACGGGCGCGGCCAGAAGGCGAGGATGTCGAGCTCGGGCGGCTGGTAGAGCACCAGCTCGTCGCTGCCCTCCAGCAGCTCGGCCCAGGTCCTTGCCGCTCGCAGGCCGCCGGCCACCACCGGGCCAAGGCCCTGGCCGGCCTCGAGGGGCAGGGCCCGCAGAGTCAGCCAGAGGGCGCCGGCGGCCGCCCCGGCGCGCGAGCACTCCAGGCTGATCTCGCCCAGGTGGAGCTCGTCGGAGGTGAAGTAGGTGTAGGGCGAGTCGTGGCGGTACAGCCGCCCGACCCCCGGGTCGCGGAACAGCACCGCCCCGCAGCCGTACGGCTGGAGGCCGTGCTTGTGGGGGTCGACCACCACCGAGTCGCACGCCCCCAGCGCCCGCAGCCGGGCCGCGACCTCCGGCCCGAGCAGCTTGGCCCCGTCGGTGTCGGCGGCCAGCAGGGCGAAGAACCCGCCGTAGGCGGCGTCGGCGTGCAGCCGGCAGCCGTAGCGGTCCCGTAGCTCCAGGGCCTCGGCCACCGGGTCGACGGCGCCGAGGCCGGTGGTGCCGGCGGTCAGCACCACCGTGCCCACCCGGCCCGACGCCAGCAGCGGCTCCAGGGCGTCCAGGTCCATCCGCCCGGCCGCGTCGGCCGGCACGGCCACGCTCTCCACCCCGAGCACCTCGCACATGCGGGCGTGGGTGTAGTGGGCGTCCTGGCTGTGGGCGACCGCCGTGCCGGGGGCGAGCTGGCGGGCGACCCAGAGCGCCTCCAGGTTGGCGATGGTGCCGCTGGAGGTCAGGTGGCCGAGGGTGTCGACGGGGAGGCCGAACATGGCCGCCAGGTCGCCCACGACCTCCTTCTCCATCGCCCCGGTGGCCGGCCCGCCGTCGAGGGCGTGGTTGTTGGGGTTGACGGTCATCGCGGCCAGGTAGCCGGCCATGGCCACCGGGTGGGGCGGCTTGAGCATCTGGCCGGCGTAGCGGGGGTGGAAGAACGGGTAGTTGTCCTGCAGGCGGCCGGTGTACTCCTCCCAGGCGGCGGCCAGCCGCCCGGGGTCGACCTCAGCCGCCGGGGCGGCCGTGACCGGCTCCCAGCGGTTGCGGAACGCCTGGTCGAAGGCGCGGGCCGCGCCCAGGTAGGCACCCAGGTCCATGTCGGTCCTCCGTGGCCGGATCGAGATACGGCCACGCTCGCTCCGTGACCGACCGGTCCCAGGATGCTACGTGGCGCGACCCGCTGACACGCGGACCGGGCCGGCGGCACCAGGCGCACGAGGGGGCGCCT
>DATENJ010000654.1:0-3649 GCA_035275125.1 Actinomycetes bacterium
GCCCGCCGGGCCGCCTCGGCGTTGCCGCCGGTGGCGTACACGTGCCGGCCGTAGGCGGTACGCCCCAGCACGAAGCTGAGGATCACCAGCAGGAGCAGGATGATCGGCACCACCCAGGGGATGCCCTTGAGGGAGATCACCAGGGCGTTACGGCTGCGCTCAAGGTTGAGCACGTAGACGGCGATGCCCGTGAGGACGGCCAGCCCGCCGATCTTGGCCGTGAGGACGGCCATGGGCTCGGCGACCAGGCCCTTGGCCCGGCGCCGCTGGGCCCGCATCAGCACGATGGCCGCGTAGCCGCCGATCGACACCGCCCACAGGACCCAGCCCCACACCGGCGGCAGGTTCTTGTTCTCGACGGCCAGGATCACCTCGTCGCGGATGGGCACGTTCCCACCCTCGCCGATGATCAGCAGCACCGTGCCCTGGAAGGCCAGGAACGCGGCCAGGGTGACCACGAACGACGGGATCCCGACCCGCGCCACCAGCGAGCCCATGGCCGTCCCGATGGCCAGGCCGGTGAGCAGGGCCACGATCACCGCCAGGGGCCAGGACCAGCCCCAGTCGGTCAGCAGGGTGGCCAGCACTGCCGCGCAGACGCCGCTGGTGAAGCCGGCCGACAGGTCGATCTCGCCGAGCAGCAGGACGAACACCAGCCCCATGGCGATCACGGTGATGGGGGCGCCCTGGGTGAGCAGGTTGGCGAAGTTGCCGGCGGAGAAGAACACCGGCCGCAGCAGCGAGAACACGATCACCAGCGCGACCAGCCCGAAGACGGCCGGCAGGGAGCCGATGTCGCCGCCGCGGACCCGGTCGACGTAGCCGCGGAAGTACTCGCCCAGCGACGGCGTGCGGGTGAGCTCGGCCGGGCTGTCGGGGACGTCGACGGTGGGGGCGCTCATGCCGTCACTCCTTCGTCGACGCCGGCGGGCAGCTCGGACTCGACGCCCTCGGTCCGGCCGGTGGTGATCAGCTCCACCACCTGTGGCTGGCGCACGTCCTTGGCCTTGACCTCGGCGGCCAGCTGGCCCAGGTAGAGGGCGGCGATGCGGTCCGCGACCTGGAACACGTCGACCAGGTTGTGGGAGATGAGGACCACGGCCAGGCCCTGGTCGGCCAGCCGCCGGACCAGGGCGAGCACCTGCTCGGTCTGGGCGACCCCGAGGGCGGCCGTCGGCTCGTCGAGGATCACCACCTTGCTGTTCCAGAGCACCGCCTTGGCGATGGCCACCGTCTGGCGCTGGCCGCCGGACAGGCTGGCCACCAGCTGGCGGGTCGACCGCAGCGTCCGCACCGAAAGGGACTTGAGGGTCTTGCCGGCCCGCTCCTCCATCGAGGCCTCGTCGAGCACGATGCTGGTGGTCTGCTCGCGGCCCAGGAACATGTTCTGGACCACGTCGAGGTTGTCGCAGAGGGCGAGGTCCTGGTAGACGATCTCGATCCCGAGCGCCGAGGCGTCCCGCGGGCCGTGGACGGTGACCTGCTTGCCCTCGAACAGGAACTCGCCCGAGTCGATCGGGTGGATCCCGCCGATGCACTTGATCAGGGTCGACTTGCCGGCCCCGTTGTCACCGACCAGGGCGGTGACCTGCCCGGGGTAGGCGGCGAAGTTCACCTGCTTGAGGACGTGCACCGGCCCGAAGCTCTTGTTGATGCCCCGAAGCTGGAGGATCGGGGCTGGGTTCTCGGTCGCGTTCGCGGTCACGCGCGACTCCTCGCTGGTCGGGACCGTCCTGGGCGCCCAGCCGAGGCCGGGCGCCCAGGAGGATGGTCCTGCTCGTTACTCGACGCCCGCCTCCGTGCACTTGGCCGCGAACGAGCCCTTGCACAGCTCGTCCTTGGTCACGTACCCGTCCGCGACGACGTCGTTGACGTTGTCGATGGTGATGGCCTGCGGCTCCAGCAGGACCGAGGGGACGTCCTTGCCGCTCTCGGGGTCCTTGACGGTGTCGGGGGCAGATTGCTGCTCGCCCTTGGCCAGCCCGACGGCCAGCGCGGCGGCCGCGTCGGCCTCCTTCTTGATCGCCTTGTAGACGGTCATGCACTGGTCGCCGTTGAGGATGTTCTGCAGGCCCTGGACGGTCGCGTCCTGGCCGGTGACCGGGACCTTGCCGTTGGCGTTGTTCTTCTTGAGGATGGCGATGGCGGCGTTGCCGAGGCCGTCGTTGGCGGCCAGGACGCCGTCGATCTTTCCGTCGGCCTTGGTGTACATCTGCTCGAAGATGGTGCCGGCCTGCTGGTTGTCCCAGTCGGGCACGGACTGGTCGTCGACCTTCTTGTACTGGGTCATCTTGGACAGCACGCCGTCGTAGCCCTCCTTGAAGAGGGTGGCGTTGTTGTCGGTGGGCGAGCCGTTCAGGTAGACGATGTTGGCGTTGTTCTTGCCGTCGGCCTCGAGGCACTTGGCCAGGCCCTCGCCCTGGAGGGTGCCGACGGCCACGTTGTCGAACGACACGTAGTACTGGGCGCCGCCGTTGAGGGTCAGGCGGTCGTAGTCGATCGTGGCCACGCCCTGCGACTTGGCCTTGTCGAGCACGGCCTTGCCGGTGCCGGAGTCCAGGTTGGTGATCATCAGCACGTTGGCGCCGTTGGTGATCATCTGGTCGGCGATCGTCTGGAACTGGGTCTTGTCGCCCTGGGCGTTCTGGATGTCGTACTGGACCCCGGCGGCCTTGAAGGCCGCCTCGAGGAGCGGCTTGTCGTTGTTCTCCCAGCGGGCCGACGACTTGGTGTCGGGCAGGATGACGCCGACCTTGGGCGTCTTGCCGCCGCCGCCGGCGGCCGCGCCGTCGCCGCCACCGTTGTCGTCGCCGCCACCACAGGCGGCCAGAATGAGGGTGAGCGCCGCCACCGCGGCGATCACGTTGAGGAGCCTTCTACGCATGACCCGTCCTTTCCGTCGAGGGTCCCACCGCATGCGGGTCAGGAGGTGCCCGCCACCGGGCAGCAATAGTATCCGGGCTGGCTGCGCCGTTGTCCTCCTCAGCTTGTTCGGCTGTCAGGTCGCGGCGGTCGCGGTAGACCTCGCGGACCCCGGGGACCGGCTCGGCCTCGAAGGTCTCGGTGCCGGCCAGCTCCCAGCGGGGTGGCTCGGGCCCTCCGGCCAGGGCGAAGGCGGCCTGGTTGGCGGCCCCGTCGGCCACGTACTCGGCCGCCGGGGGGACCACCACCGGGTGGCCGAGCACGGCCGGGGCGATCCGGCGTAGGGCCTCCGAGCGGGCCCCGCCCCCGACCAGCAGCACCCGGCGCACCTCGACCCCCTCGGCGACCAGCGCGTCAAGGCCGTCGGCGAGACCACACAGCAGCCCCTCGACCGCCGCCCGGGCCAGGCAGGCCGGGGTGGCGTTGGCCAGCCGCAGCCCGTGCAGGGCGCCGGTGGCGTGTGGGCGGTTGGGGGTGCGCTCACCCTCCAGGTAGGGGATCAGGGTGAGCCCGCCGGCCCCGGCGGGGGCGCTCAGGGCCAGCTCCGACAGCCGCTGGTGGTCGACACCGAGCATGGCCGCGGCCGCGTCCAGCACCCGGGCGGCGTTCAGGGTGCAGACCAGCGGCAGGAACCGCCCGCTGGCGTCGGCGAACCCGGCCACGATGCCCGTGGGGTCGGCCGTCGGCCGCTCGGAGACGGCGAACACGGTGCCCGAGGTGCCGACCG
>DATENJ010000655.1:0-3078 GCA_035275125.1 Actinomycetes bacterium
TGGTGGCCGGGCTGCTGGTGCTCGCCCTTGTCGCCACCGTCCTGGTGGTGCGGTCGGGCGGCCAGCAGGAGCCGGCGCAGCGGGCGGCCGGGCGGCGGGCGGCGACCCAGGTCCAGCCGAACTCGGCCGCCGACCTGCCCAAGCTGCTGGCCAAGCGGGCCAAGGCCGTGACCGACGACAACCGGGCGGCCTTCCTGGCCACCGTGGACAAACGCCAGAAGACCTACTACAAGGCGCAGGCGACCCTGTTCGCCCGCATGCGGACGGTGCCGTTCTCGGACTTCGACTACCGCCTCGACCCCGCGGACCTGCGCTCGGCGGCGAGGCTGAAGCGGCACTTCCGGGCCGAGCAGGTGCAGCTGGCCCCGGTCGAGGTCAGGTACAAGTTCGAGAACCAGGACGCCAGCCCGGTGCTGGCCCGCGAGTCCTTCACCTTCGTCCTGACCGGCTCGGGCTGGCGCATCGCCGGCCCCGGCGACAGCCGGATGAGCCGCCGCGACGACGTCGAGATCTGGGACAGCGGCACGGTGCGGACCGCCAGCAGCCGCCGCACCCTGATCGTCCACCATCCCGGGGAGGAGGTCCTGGCCCGGCGGCTGCTGCAGGTCGCCGACCGCGCCTACGCCCAGATCGCCGCCGCCTGGACCGGCCGCTGGGAGCAGAAGGCGGTGATCCTCGTCCCCCGCGACCAGGCCGAGGCCGAGCGGCTGGTCGGCGCCCACAACCTGTCGCGGGTGGCCGCCGTCGCCTCCTCGTCGGTCGAGTCGGGGGCTGCCGACTCGGTCCTCGGCAACCGGATCGTGGTCAACACCGACAACGTGGCCGGCTACAACGACCTCAACCTCCAGATCCTCGTCACCCACGAGATGACCCACGTCGCCACCCGCACCCTCGGTCCCGGGGTGCCCCTGCTGCTGGTCGAGGGGTTCGCCGACTGGGCCGCTCTCAAGCCGGTCGGCTTCTCGGTCGCGGCGACCCGACCGGCCCTGAACCAGCGGGTCGACAGCGGCGGCTTCGACGGCCGCCTGCCGGCCGACAGGGAGTTCCGCGAACGTGACGCGGCGGTCGCCTACGACGAGGGCTCGGCGTTCTGCCTGTGGGTGGCCGACACCTTCGGCGCCGGCAAGCTCAGGGCCCTGTACCGCAAGTTCCGCGGGCCCGGCCCGCCGAGCGCCAGCCGGCTCGACAGCGGCTTCAAGGACGTCCTCGGCATCCCCAGGAAGACCGCCGAGCGACGCTGGGCGGCCTGGGTCCGCGAACAGTTCCGCCGGTCTTGATCGCCGTGCCCCGGCCGCCGGCGGCCGACCCGCTGGAGGCGTTCACCGAGGACGAGGTGCGAGCCTGCGTCGACTACGCCAAGCCACGTCAGCGGTGGGGACTGGCCGGGTACGGCACCGACCTGGTCGTGCTGGCCGCCCTCGCTCTCAGCGGCCCCGGCCGGGCGCTGGTCAGGGGGGTTGCCGGGCTGGCCGGGAGCTGGGCGCCGGGCCGGGTGGTGCTGGCCACCCTGGCCGTGCTGGCCGTCCGGGCCGGGGTCGGGCTGCCGTTCTCGGTCAGAGCCTTCCGCCAGGACGCCAGGGCCGGGCTGGCCACCCAGGAACTCGGCGGGTTCCTGCGCGACTGGTCCAAGAGCCGGGGGGTCGGCGTGGTCCTGACCGTCCTGCCGCTCTCCGCCCTGGTCCTCGGGGCCCGCTGGGACCCGCCCGGCTGGCCGCTGGTGGCGGCGGTCGCGGCGGTCGTGCTGGTCCTCGTCCTGGCGGTCGCCGGGCCGGTGCTGATCGAGCCGCTGTTCAACCGGTTCCGCTCGCTGGGCCCTGGCCCGCTGCGGGCCCGGCTGCTGGAGCTGGCCGCGACCATGGCCGTGCCGGTCGGCGACGTCCTCGTGGCCGACGCCAGCCGCCGCACGACCAGGGTCAACGCCTACGTCTCGGGGCTCGGCCGGACCCGCCGGGTGGTCGTCTACGACACCCTGCTGGCCGCGGCCGGTCCCGAGCCGGCCGACGGGACCGGCGGCGGGGCCGACGAGGTCGCCCTGGTCGTCGCCCACGAGCTGGCCCACGTCCGCCACCGGGACGTCCTCTGGGGGACCGTCGGGGCCGCGGCCCTGGCCGCGTTGTCGGTGCTGGCCGCCATCGCCCTGTTCGACCTCGAGCCGGTCCAGCGGGCGCTCGGGGTGAGCGGGCTCGGCGACCCGCTGGCCACACCCGGCCTGCTGCTCCTCGGCGCCGCCGGCGGCCTGGCGGCGGCGCCGGTGGCCAGCGCCATCAGCCGCTGGGCCGAGGCAAGGGCCGACTGGGTGTCGCTCGAGGTGACCCGCGACCCGGTCACCGCGGTCGCCGTCGAGCGGCGTCTCGCCCTGGAGAACCGGGCCGACCTGCGGCCCAACCGCCTCCTGCTGATGCTGTTCGCCAGTCACCCGACGACCATGGCCCGGATCGCCCAGGCGTGGCTGTGGGCCGAACGCCACTAGAATGCCCGGGCCGTGAACCTGCTGCTCGTCACCAACGACTTTCCGCCCCGGTCCGGGGGAATCCAGCAGTACTGCCACAACCTCGTGCGCCGGCTGCCGGCCGACCAGGTGGTGGTGTACGCGCCGGCCTGGCCCGGCGGCGCGGCGTTCGACGCCGCCCAGCCCTTCCGGGTCGTCCGCCACCCGGGGCGCAGGATGCTGCCGACGCCCGACGTCCTGCGCCGGACGGTCGCCCTGGCCAGGGAGGTGCGGCCGGACCTGATCTGCTTCGGGGCCGCGTTCCCGCTCGGGCTGCTGGCCGGACGGCTCACCCGGGCCACCGGCGTGCCCTGTCTCGGCTTCACCCACGGGGTCGAGGTCGCCGTCGGCCGGGTGCCGCTGGTCAGCAGGCTGCTCGTCCGGGTGGCCGGCGACCTGCGCCTACTCACCGCCGTCAGCCGCTGGTCAGCGGCCCGGGTCGCCAGGGCGGTACGCGGCCGCTGCCCGGTCGAGCTGCTCCCGGCGGGGGTCGACGCCGGCGCCTACCACCCGGCGGTCGACGGGCGGCAGGTGCGCGAGCGCCACCGGCTGGGGTCGGCGCCGGTCTGCGTCTGCATCTCCCGCCTTGT
>DATENJ010000656.1:0-2702 GCA_035275125.1 Actinomycetes bacterium
CGAGCCCGAGCCGGAAGACCCGGAGGCGGCCCACGAGGCCCCCGGCGAGGCCGGCCCGGGCCCCGAACCAGGTGATCGCTCGTGACCGACCAGGTCAAGGTGCTGACCTCCCGCTGGGGGGACAACCGGGCGCACGAGTTCGGCCGGTTCGGTGAGCTGGACGGCTACGCCAGCCTGGACGCCGCCTTCGAGAAGTCCCCCGAGGACCTGGTCCAGCTGGTCAAGGACGCCGGGCTGCGGGGCCGGGGCGGGGCCGGCTTCCCGACCGGCATGAAGTGGGGGTTCCTGGCCAAGGGAACCGGCAAGCCGACCTACCTGGTGGTCAACGCCGACGAGAGCGAGCCCGGCACCTTCAAGGACATGGAGCTGCTCGAGCGCGACCCGCACGCGCTGGTCGAGGGCGTGATCGTCTCCTCCTACGCCATCGGCTGCCGCAACGCCTTCATCTACCTGCGGGGCGAGTGCGGCTGGCCGGGCCGCCGCCTCCAGGCGGCGATCGACGCCGCCTACGACAACGGCCTGCTCGGCCGCGACATCAAGGGCTCCGGGTTCGACCTGGACGTGATCCTGCACCGGGGCGCCGGGGCCTACATCTGCGGCGAGGAGACGGCCCTGCTGTCCTCGCTGGAGGGCCAGCGCGGCCAGCCCAAGCTGCGGCCGCCATTCCCGGCCGTCGAGGGCCTGTACCGGGCCCCGACCACGGTCAACAACGTCGAGACGGTCGCCACCGTGCCCTGGATCATCCGCAACGGCGTCGAATGGTTCCGCTCGATGGGCTCGTCGAAGTCGCCCGGCCCCAAGCTGTTCAGCGTCTCCGGCGACGTCGTCAACCCGGGGAACTTCGAGTTCCCCCTCGGCGTGCCGGCCCGCGAGGTGATCATGGGCGCGGCCGGCGGGCTGCGCGACGGCAAGACCCTCAAGGCCTGGACCCCCGGGGGGAGCTCCACCCCCATGCTGACCGCCGACCACCTCGACACCCCGATGGACTTCGAGGGCATCGCGGCCGCCGGCAGCCTGCTCGGCACGGCCGCGGTGATGGTCTTCTCCGAGGACGTCTGCATGGTCAGGGCGTGCCTGAACTTCACCGAGTTCTACGCCCATGAGTCGTGCGGCAAGTGCACCCCCTGCCGGGAGGGCACCGACTGGATGCGCAAGATCCTCGGCCGCCTCGAGACGGGCCAGGGCCGGCCCGACGACATGGACACCCTCAAGGACATCTGCGACTCGATCTTCGGGCGCTCCTTCTGCGCCCTCGGCGACGGGGCGACCAGCCCCATCGTCTCCGCCCTGAAGTTCTTCCGCGACGAGTTCGACGAGCACGTCAGCGGCGGCGGCTGCCCCTTCCCGGGGGCGCGCGTGACCGTCGCTGCCCACTAGGAGAGCCGACTCAATGTCCGACAGGCCGACCACCGTGAAGGTCACCATCGACGGCCAGGAGCTGGAGGTCCCTCCGGGCACGCTGGTGATCCGGGCCGCCGAGCTGCTGGGCACGATCGTCCCGCGGTTCTGCGACCACCGGCTGCTCGCCCCCCTCGGGGCGTGCCGCCAGTGCCTGGTCGAGGTGGCCGGCCAGCGCAAGCCGCTGACCGCCTGCACCACAACGGTGACCGACGGCATGGAGGTCAAGACCCAGGTCACCTCCGAGGTGGCCAGGGCCGGCCAGGAGGGCAACCTCGAGCTCCTGCTGATCAACCACCCGCTCGACTGCCCCATGTGCGACAAGGGCGGCGAGTGCCCGCTCCAGGACCAGACGCTGCTCCACGGCCCCGGCGAGACCCGCTTCGTCGAGACCAAGCGCCACTACGAGAAGCCGATCAAGATCTCCGAGACGGTCCTGCTCGACCGGGAGCGCTGCGTGCTCTGCGCCCGCTGCACCCGCTTCTCCAGCGAGATCGCCGGCGACCCGTTCATCGAGCTGTTCGAGCGGGGCGCGCTGGAGCAGGTGGCCATCTACGAGGACCAGCCGTACGAGAGCAACTACAGCGGCAACGTCGTCCAGATCTGCCCGGTGGGGGCGCTGACCTCGCCGTCCTACCGGTTCCAGGCGCGGCCGTTCGACCTGAGCTCGACCGACGGGGTCTGCAACCACTGCGCGTCCGGCTGCAACCTGCGCATCGACGCCCGCCGGGGCATGGTCACCCGCCAGCTGGCCCGCGACAACGACGAGGTCAACGAGGCCTGGAACTGCGACCGGGGCCGCTACGGCTTCGCCTACGCCCAGTCGCCCCAGCGGGTCCTGATCCCGCAGCTGTCCGAGGACGGCAAGCTGCGGACCGCCCCCTGGTCGGAGGCGCTGCGCCGCGCCGCCGACGGCATCAGGGCGGCCAGGGCCAAGGGGGTCGGGGTGCTGGTCGGCGGCCACCTCACCGACCAGGACGCCTACGCCCTCCAGAAGCTGGCCCGGGTCGCGCTCGGCACCAACAACGTCGACGCCCGCACCTGGCCGGAGGACACCGGCGGCGCGGCCGCCACCTCCCTGGTCGCCGGGCGTGGCCCCGAGGACGGGGTGCCCACCTACCGCGACCTCGAGGCGGCGAGGGCCGTGGTGGTGGTCGACCTCGACCCGCACGAGGAGTCGCCCATCCTGTGGCTGCGGCTGCGCAAGGCCGCCGTGCGCCGGGGTGTGCCGGTGGTGGCCGTCGGGTCGCGGCCGGGCCGGCTGGCCGAGTTCGCCACCGTGGTCGCCACCCTGCCCGGCGGGC
>DATENJ010000657.1:0-7698 GCA_035275125.1 Actinomycetes bacterium
AGGCCGGCGAGATCCGCAGCGGGGCGGTGTCGACGGCCTCGAAGTCGGCCAGGGTGACCCGCTGGAGCTGGTGGAGGGCGTCGTTGTCCCAGCGCTCGTCGGGCACACCGCCGATGAACCCCGAGGAGCCGTTGTCGGCCACCACCAGCCCGTAGGTCCGCATCGCCTGCAGGATCACCCTGGCCTGGCCGGGGAACCCGCCGCTGTCGACCCCGGCCTTGAGGCGCAGCCGCAGCCCCATCGGGGGCAGCGACGCGCCCGCCTGCCCGGCCTGGTGGCGGGCCGGCCACAGGTAGCTGGCCTGGCTCCGGTCGACGGTGACCCGGATGGCATGGTCGATCCGGCCCCTGGCCACCTCCTCGTAGCGGACCAGCCCGGCCAGGATCGGCAGCCCGGCGGCGTCGGCCGAGGTCCAGCCGGCCGGTCGCAGCCGGTTGGCCCGCAGGTCCCACACCGCCCCCGACCCGGCCCGCCACCCGCCACCGTCACGGTGGGCGTCGAACAGCTCGTACAGCCGGCAGCTGCCGGCCTGGACGACCAGCACGTGCCGGTCCCCGGCGGCATCGGGCCCGCCCTCGACCGGCGCGTCCGGCGGGATCGGGTAGGGCCCCGGCTCGCTCTCGCCGGCGTAGCCGAACCGGACCGGCACCCGGGCCTGGCCGGCGGGAACGACCGTGTAGGGGATCCCGATCGGCCCGCCCTCCCAGGTCCCGGAGCCGAAGTCGGCATGGATGCCGGCCCCGGTCCCCATCGAGGCCAGATAGGCCCCCGACCGGGGGTGCACCGGCAGGCGCGTCACGTCGGCGTGCCACACGTTGTCGGCCGGGAACAGCGGGCACCCGGAGGAGGCCAGCGACGGCGCGCCGGCCGCCGGCGCCGCCACGGCCAGGCTCAGCGCGGCCACCACCACCAGCACTCGCATGACGCCAGAGCTATCACAAATTTGGCCGGCACCTCTTGGGTGCTAGGACTTCCTGGCCTTGCGGCGCCCGCCGAATAGCGAGTCCAGCACCAGGGCCAGGCCGATGGCCAGCATCCAGGAGTCCTTGGCAAGGCCCACACCCTGGTGGCTGGGGGCGACGGTGCCCTCCCGCCGCGTGCCCGGGACGCTGAGGTAGAGCCGGGTCAGGGAGCCCCCGAAGATGCTGAGCCCGATGCCGGCCAGGCCCGAGGGGACGAACCCGATGCCCAGCAGCGCCGCCCCGAGGGTGATCTCGCCGGCCGACAGCAGCTGCACGAAGTCCTTGGGCGCCATGTCGGCGAACTGGGGAAAGGCCTGGACAGCCTGCCCGTGGAGCCACTTGGCGGTGTCCTCGTCGGCGCTCAGCTTCTGCAGACCCTGGTCGACGATGATGGCGCCGGTGGCCAGCCGTACCGGGACATGCCATAGCTTGGTCGCCATCTGGAACCCTCCTCGCCAAAAGGACAAAGTTGCGAAAGCAACGTACTCCCTCGGCGGTCCCTGGGCACGGCCGGAAGGCCCTGGAAGCCGCCTTGTGCGGGTCAGGACCGGCTGTTACGGTTCGCCGAACGAGCGTTCTACCCCGGCTCGTGGTCCGGTCTGGTGGGAATGAAAGCGCTGGTTCGAAGCTGGGAGGAGCGCGATGAACCCCCGACGTCTCATGGCCCTGTTGATCGCCTGCCTGCTGCTAGCCGCGGCCGGCTGTGGCGGCGGCGACAACGGGAGCGATGACAGCGGCGACAAGACCATCACCTTCTGGTCGGCCGAGGACAACGCCGAGCGGGTCAAGGTCCTCCAGGGGATCATCGACGACTTCCAGGCCAAGAGCGGCGTCCAGGTGAAGCTGGTCACGATCGCCGAGGACCAGCTGGCCACCCAGATCCAGTCGGCCAGCGCCGGCGGCACCCTGCCCGACGTGATGGGCTCGCTGTCGCTCGGCTTCGCCCACAGCCTGGCCGCCGACGACCTGGCCGACAGCGACGCCGCCAACGCGGTGATCGAGAACCTCGGCCGCGACACCTTCTCCGAGCGGGCCCTCGCACTGGTCGACAGCGACGGCAAGCCGATCAGCGTCCCGGCCGACACCTGGACCCAGCTGCTGGTCTACCGCAAGGACCTGTTCGACAAGCAGGGGCTGGAGACGCCCGACACCTTCGAGAAGATCCAGGCCGCGGCGACCAAGCTCAACACGTCGGGCATGGCCGGGATCGTCGCCGCCACCAAGGCCGCCGACGGCTTCACCCAGCAGACCTTCGAGTACTTCGCCCTCGCCAACGGCTGCCAGCTCACCGACGACCAGGGCAACCTCCAGCTGACCACCCCGCCGTGCGTGCAGACCTTCCAGTTCTACAGCGACCTCATCAACAACGGCTCGACCAAGGGCGGCCAGGACGCCGACACCACCAGGGCCGCCTACTTCGCCGGCAAGGCCGGGATGATCATCTGGTCGTCGTTCCTGCTCGACGAGCTGGCCGGGCTGCGCAACGACGCCCTGCCGACCTGCAGCGAGTGCCGCGGCGACAAGACGTTCCTGGCCAAGAACAGCGGCGTCGTCACCGCCATCAAGGGGCCGAGCGGCAGCGAGCCGACCCAGTTCGGTGAGGTCACCAACTTCTCGATCATCAAGGACGGCAACACCGAGCCGGCCAAGCAGTTCGTCGAGTACATGATGAGCGACGGCTACACCAAGTGGCTCTCCTTCGCGCCCGAGGGCAAGTTCCCGGTCCGGGCCGGCACCAAGGACAACCCGACCGAGTACATCGACGCCTGGAACAAGCTCGAGGCCGGTGTCGACACCAAGGCGCCGCTGTCCGACTTCTATCCCCCAGAGGTGCTGACCGCCCTGACCAAGAGCACCGACACCATGAGCCGCTGGGGCTTCCAGCAGGGCCAGGGTCGCCTCGTCGGCGCCCAGCTGGCCGAGCTGCCCATCCCCAAGGCGCTGGCGTCGGAGATCTCGGGGAAGCTGACCGCGGACGCGGCGGCCAAGCAGGCCCAGGCCGACGTCGAGGAGATCGCGCAGTCGATCGAGTAGCGCGGCGGGGAGGATAGGCCCATGCGCGAGGGACCAGTCGTCGGGGCCGAGGAAGCCAGGCCGAGGCGGCGCGGGCCGACCCTGGCCCAGCAGGAGGCCCGGGCCGGGCTGACGCTGCTGTCGCCGACGCTGATCGTGGTGCTGGTGATGGTGGTCGTGCCGATCATCTGGACGATCGTCATCGCCTTCCAGGACCTGCGCCTGCGCAACCTCAGGACCCGGCTGTTCGACTTCCAGTTCACCCTGGACAACTTCCAGACCGTGCTGACCTCGCCGGGCTTCCTGGACGCCCTCAAGGTCACCCTGATCTACAGCATCGTCGGGACGGCCCTGTCGATTCTGCTCGGGCTGATCGCCGCCCTGGTCGTCCGCAAGCCGTTCAAGGGACGGACCTTCGTGCGGGCGTCGATGCTGCTGCCGTACGTGGCCCCGGTGGTGGCGGTCACCTTCGTCTGGCAGATCATGCTCAACCCCGAGCTCGGCATCGTCAACGCCATCGGCTCGGACTTCCTCGGCTGGGACGAACGCATCCCGTTCCTGGAGCAGCAGACCGGCACCATCAGCATCTTCGGGTTCGACCTTGGGGTCCCGACCGCCCTGATCGTGGTCATCCTCTACCAGGCCTGGCGCTACTTCCCGTTCTCGTTCCTGTTCATCCTGGCCCGGCTCCAGGCCCTGCCCCGCGAGCTCGACGAGGCCGCCCGGGTCGACGGGGCCACCCCCCTGCAGGTGTTCTGGCGCATCACCCTGCCCCAGCTCCAGGGCGTCATCGCCCTGCTCACGGTGCTCCGCTTCATCTGGACCTTCAACGAGTTCGACGACATCTACCTGCTCACCCAGGGTGGGGCCGGCACCGAGGTGGTCTCGGTGCGGGTGTTCCGCTACCTCACCGGCCGCGGCGACATCGGCGCCGCCGCCGCCCTCTCGCTCGTGCTGGCGCTGCTGCTGGCCGGGCTGCTGTTCCTCTACTTCCGGTTCTTCGTCGGCCGGGTCGAGGAGGCGGACGCGATATGAGCCGGACCGACGTCGACACCGGGGTCGCCGGACCGCCCACGGCCCCAAAGCCGGCCGCCAGGCCGTCCCGTCCCCGCCCGCCCCTCAGCCGTGAGGTGGTCGAGACCCGCATCCTCGGGGTGCTGAAGTGGATCACGATCGCCTTCTTCACGATCGCCACCCTGTTCCCCTTCTACTACATGGTGATGCTGTCGGTCCGCGCCATCGAGGACGTCGCCCTCGACCCGGGGGCCCTGTGGCCGCCCCGAGGCGTCTCGGGGGCCGCCTTCGGCGAGGTCCTGCGCAGCGTCGACGACGGCGGCCAGGGGTTCCTGGTCTTCCTGCGCAACAGCGCCCTGATCTCCGTCTCCAGCGTGGTCGTCACCCTGCTGGTGTCGATCCTTGGCGCCTACGCCATCGCCCGGCTGGAGTTCTTCGGCCGCCGCCAGGTCCACTTCCTGTTCCTGGCCGTCTACCTGTTCCCGGCGATCCTGCTGGCCATCCCGCTGTTCGTGTTCTTCACCCGGATCGGCCTGCGCGGCTCACTGTTCGGCCTGGTCCTGGTCTACACCTCCCAGATCGTGCCGGTCACCATCCACATGCTGCGCAACTACTTCGAGACGATCCCTGAGGGCCTCGAGGAGGCGGCCGCCCTCGACGGCGCCAGCCGCCTGACCATCATCCGCAGGATCTCGCTGCCCCTGGCCATGCCGGCGATCATGGCCACCAGCCTGTTCGTGTTCATGATCGCCTGGAACGAGTTCCTGTTCGCCCTGCTGTTCCTGGTCGAGAACCGGGAGAACTGGACCGTCTCGCTCGGCCTCTCCCAGCTCGCCGGGTCGATCGAGGTCTCCAAGACCACCCTGATGGCCGGCTCGGTGATCCTCACCATCCCGATCATCGTGCTGTTCTTCGCCACCGAACGCCTCCTGGTCGAAGGCCTCACCAGCGGCGCCGAGAAGGGCTAGCCCCGGACCGGGGTGGTGTCGGTGAGGACGGCCATGGCGGCGTTGCGGCCGTTGAGGGCGATCACCGAACCGGCCGGGTGGGTGGCGGCGCCGCACAGGTAGAGGCCGGGGACCGGGGTGCGGGGGGGGAGGCGGTGCTCCCACATCTGGTCGGGCATGGTCTCGCCCTGGAAGATGTGGCCGCCGGTGAGGCCGATCCGCTGCTCGATGTCGGGCGGGCCGAGGACCTCGTACTCGGCGACGCAGTCGGGCAGGTCGGGGGCGAACTCGGCCATGGCGTCGAGGATCAGGCGGCCGATCTCGGACCGGCGGCTGTCCCAGCTGCCCTCGGCCAGGGTGTAGGGCGCGTACTGGGCGAACACGCTGACCAGGTGCTTGCCGTCCGGGGCGACGGTCGGGTCGTAGGCGGTCTGGAAGTACACCTCGGCGAAGCCGATGTTGGGCACACCCCGCTCGGCGTCGGCGAACGCCTCCTGGGCGGCGTCGAGGCCGCGGGTCACGTCGACCATGGCCTGGTGGGCCTCGAACCCGGCCCCGGCCGCGGCCGGGAAGCTGGGCAGCCGGTGCAGGGCGGCGTTCAGCTTCACCACCGGCGAGCGGACCTGCCAGCCGTCGATCCGGGCCCGGTAGTCGCCGGGCACGAGCTCGGGGTCGACCAGGCCGAGGGTCCGCCGGGGGTCGGCGTTGGAGATGACCGTGGCCGCGCGGATCAGCTCCCCCCCTTCCAGCCGCACCCCTTCCCCGGGCAGGATCTCGGCCACCGGCACCCCGGTGGCCAGCTGGGCGCCGAGGTCGCGGGCGGCCTGGGCGATGGCGAACGAGATACGGCCCATCCCGCCCTCGACGTACCCCCACAGCGGGCCCTGGCCACCCAGGTCGCCCTGGTAGTGCATGAGCTTGATGGAGGCGGTGCCCGGGTCCCTCGGGCCGGCCCAGGCGCCGATGACCCCCTGGCCGTACAGGGCGTCCTTCATCCGCTGGTCGTCCACGTAACGGTCGAGGGTGTCGGCGATCGACTCCTCGAACAGCACCGAGATCAGCTCGGGGTCGTGCCCCAGGCGCTTGGCGAGCTGGTCGCGGGTCGGGGAGTCGCCCTGCCAGGTGTCGCCGTCGGGCCCGGTCCGCAGAGCCAGGCGCAGCCGGTCGAACATCTCCTCGTAGTCGAGCATCCCCTGGATGTCGCGCTCGGAGAAGCGGTTGGCCCGCAGGTGGGCCACGGTCCGGTTGTGGTCGACGAACTGGGCCACCGAGGTGCCGTCGGCGAACGGGACCCACAGGTTGGGGTCGGCCACGAACACCCGGTAGCCGTAGCGTTCAAGGCCCAGCTCGTCGACCACCGTCTGGTCGAGCAGGCCGACCACATAGGCGCAGGGGCTGACCAGGTAGCCGGGGTCGGCGAAGGGCTGCTCGAGGGTGCAGGCGCCACCGAGGCGCTCGCGGCGTTCGAGGACCAGCACCGACCGGCCCGCCCTGGCCAGGTAGGCGGCGGCGGTCAGGCCGTTGTGGCCGCCGCCGACCACGACCACGTCCCAGCTGCGGGCGGCCAGCTCGGGCAGGGGAGCGGGCAGGCCGACCTGCCCGAGGGTCGCGGCCACGGTCGATGCGCCCATGCCATCTCCTTTGACTGACTGTTCAAACAATAGTGTGGGACCGGAGCCGGCGGGTCAACCGGGACTGCGCCTTACGTCCTATTTACCCCCTAGGGGTATCCTGTACCTGTGGAAAAGTCTTCGAGGAGTCGTTGTAGATGACCGCCAGTCTCCGCTTCGGCCGCATCGCCGGGATCCCCGTCGGGGCCAGCTGGAGCGCCCTGCTCATCGCGTTGCTGATCGCCTGGTCGCTGGCCGGGCGGCTGCTCCCGGTCGAGGTGCCGGGGCTCGCCCCGGCCGCCTACTGGCTGGCCGGCGGGGTCGGCGCCGGGCTGTTCCTCGGCTCGCTGCTGGCCCATGAGATCGGCCATGCCCTGGTCGCCCGGCGGGCCGGGCTGCGGGTCCGGGGCATCACCCTGTGGCTGCTGGGCGGGGTCGCCCAGCTCGAGGACGAGCCGGCCAGCCCCCGCGACGAGCTGCGGGTGGCGATCGTCGGCCCGGCGGTCAGCCTGGCCCTGGCCGTTGCCTTCGGGGTGGCCGCGTTCGCCCTGCTCCTGCTCGGCGGCCCGGCCATCGTCGTCGCCATCGCCGCCTGGCTGGCCGTCGTCAACGCCGCCCTGGCCCTGTTCAACCTGCTCCCGGCGGCCCCCCTCGACGGCGGGCGGGTCCTGCGCGGCCTGCTCTGGCGCCGCCATGGCAGCCGCGTCCGGGCCTCGGTCACCGCCACGAGGGCCGGGGTCTGGGTCGGCGCCGGCCTGGTCGCCTACGGCCTCCTCGGCACCCTGACCGGCTGGGGGATCGGGACCCTGTGGACGTCGCTGGTCGGCTTCTTCCTGGTCACCGCGGCCCGCCAGGAGCGCGACCAGGCGGTCCTGCGCTCGGAGCTGGGCGACCTGCGGGCCGACCGGGTCATGACCCCGGCCCCGACAGCCGCCCCGGCCTGGTTCACGGTCGACGCGTTCCTGCGCAACTACGTCCAGCCGTGGCGGGCGGCCGCCCTGCCGCTGCGCACCTTCGACGGCCACCCGGCCGGGGTGGTCACCGCGGCCGCCCTGTACGCCGTCCCGATGGACCGGCGCCACATCGTCCGCGCCGGCGACGTCGCCAGCCCCATGTCGGCGCTGGTCCTGGTCGCCCCCGAGCAGCCGGTCA
>DATENJ010000658.1:0-2984 GCA_035275125.1 Actinomycetes bacterium
TGGCCACCGTCGCCCAGGCCCGCCGGGCCGGCTGGGGTGTCGCCCTCGACGACGTCGGCGCGGCGCCGGCCAGCCTGGCCGTGCTGCCGTTCGTCCGCCCCGACCTGATCAAGCTGGACATGCGCCTGCTCCAGGGCCGCACGACCGCCGAGGCGGCCCACATCGTCAACACCGTCCGAGCCCAGGCCGAGCGGACCGACGCCCTGGTCATCGCCGAGGGCATCGAGACGATCAAGCACGCCCGCGAGGCCGCGGCCGCCGGCGCCACCATCGGCCAGGGGTTCCTGTTCGGCCATCCGGCCCCGCTGCCGTCGGAGATGCCGCCGCCCACCGAGGCCATCCCGCTCCGCCGGGCCCAGGCGGTCACCGCCGCCGCCACCCCATGGGAGGTGGTGGCCTCGGCCAGGGAGGCGCGCCGGGTCACCAAGGACCTGCTGGCCGAGACCTGCATGCAGTTGGAGCACCAGGGCCTGGACGCGGCCGAGCCCAACGTCCTGGTGGCCTGCTTCCAGGAGGCTGACCAGTTCACCCCGGCCACCCAGAGCCGGTACGAGTTCCTGGCCACCCGGGCGGCGTTCACCGGCGCCCTCGGCCGCGGCATGCCGGTGACCCCGGTCGCCGGGGTCCGGGGGGCCGACCTGGCCGCCGACGACCCACTGCGAGGCGAGTGGGCCCTGATCGTGATCGGCCCCCGGTTCGCGGCCGCCCTGGTCGCCCACGACCTCGGCGACGACGGGCCCGACGACCAGCGCCGCTACGACATAGTCGTCACCCACGACCGCGAGCTGGTCATCCGGGCCGCCGAGCCGCTGCTGCGGCGGCTGGTCCCCGAACCCTGACCAACGGGGCATTGCCGGAGCTTGGGGAGTATGAGAGCCTCCGGGCATGCCACGGGTCGCGCACGGATCGTCGGCCTCGCCGGAGCAGCTCCGGCAGGCACATGAAGCCCTGGCCGCCCGGGCCGCCGAGGTCGACCTGGGCTTCGCGGCCGCGGCCCCGGCCGTGCTGCAGAACTTCGACTTCCTGTTCCCCGAGCTCCAGGACGACGAGGCCAACCTCCTGCCCCGGTCGGCGACCACCGTCAAGCGCCTGAAGGAGCTCGGCCGGGCGATGGTCGACCCCGGACCGGTCACCGGCGACGGCAAGGTCCCGGCCATCTACACCTACCTCGGCCAATTCGTCGACCACGACATCACCTTCGAGACCAGCTCCTTCACCACCGCCAAGCTGCTCGCCCCTGGCCTGGTGCCGCTGCCCGAGGCCCAGATCCGCGACGACCTCAAGAACCTGCGCACGGCCAGCCTCGAGCTGGACAGCCTGTACGGCCCGCCAGCCCCACGCGACCCGGCCAACCCCAGCAGGATGCTGATCGGCAAGGTCACCAAGCTCAACGGGACCTCGGTGCCGTTCAAGCGGCCGCCGGGCAAGGGCGACGACAACGACCTGCCCCGTGAGAAGCGCAACGCCGACCCGCTGCGCGACCGGGCGGCCCGCATCGGCGACCCCCGCAACGACGAGAACCTGATCGTCGCCCAGCTCCACCTTGCCTTCCTGAAGGCCCACAACCGGCTGGTCGACCAGGGCCGGACCTTCGAGGAGGCGCGCCGGCTGGTGCGCCAGCACTACCAGCACATCGTGCTCCAGGACTTCCTCAAGCGGGTCGCCGACCCGGCCGTCGTGGACGCCGTCATCACCGGCGGGAACCGCTTCTACGACGCCATGGGCGAGCCGTTCTTCCTGCCGCTCGAGTTCACCGTTGCCGGGTACCGCTTCGGCCACACCATGATCAGGGACACCTACGACTTCAACCTGAACTTCCCCGACGCCACCCTTGGCCTGCTGTTCACCTTCACCGCCCTCAGCGGCGAGCTGGGCGACTTCGACACCCTGCCCGACAACTGGATCGTCCAGTGGGAGCGCTTCATCGCCGCCGGCGGGGGCAGGAACAAGGCCCGCAAGTTCGACACCAAGCTGTCGGGCGGCCTGTTCCAGCTGCAGACGGTCACCGGCGAGGTCGAGCAGCCGGCCGACGCGGCCAACCTGGCCGTCCGCAACCTGTTGCGCGGCTACGGGCTGCGGATGCCCACCGGGCAGGCCATGGCCACCCGGCTCGGCCTGCCGGTCCTCTCCGCGGCCCAGCTCGAGGCGGCCGCGGCCAGCGAACGCCAGGCCCACGTGCTGAAGACCTCCGGGTTCCTTGAGCGGACGCCGCTCTGGTACTACCTGCTGGCCGAGTCAAGGCACCACGGCGGCCAGCGTCTCGGCCCGGTGGCCAGCACCCTGGTCGCCGAGGTGCTGGTCGGCCTGGTCCGGCGCAGTGACGACTCCATCCTGGCCACGCCCGGGTGGGTGCCGTCGCTGCCCTCGGCCACGCCGGGCAAGTTCGAGCTGGCCGACCTGCTGCGGTTCGCCAAGGTCGTCGGGGGCGGGGCCGCGCCCAAGACCTACAAGGTCAAGAAGGGCGACACCCTGTCCGGCATCGCCAAGGCCAAGCTCGGCGACGCCAAGCGCTGGCCGGAGCTGTTCGTCCTCAACCGGGCCAAGATCCGCCACCGCGACCGGCTCACCGTCGGCCAGGTCCTCACCCTGCCCGGGGCCACCCCGGTCCAGCCCAAGCCGCAGCTCTACAAGGTCAAGCGGGGCGACACCCTGTCCGGCATCGCCAAGGCCAAGCTGGGCGACGCCAACCGCTGGCCGGAGATCCAGCGGCTCAACCGTGACGTGGTGCCCAACCCGAACGACATCGCTCCCGGTCTGGAGCTGGTGATCGTCAAGACCTGACCCCGGCTGTCGCTGGCGGCGGGCAGACTGCCCCCATGCGGGTCGCGGTGGTTGGTGCCGAGGGTGGGGGGCTGGTCCAGGCCGTCGCCGAGGACGGCACGCCCCAGGGCCCGCCCGAGCCGGTCCGCGACCTGGCCGCGGCCGTGGCCGAGCGGGAGCGGACCGACCGGCCCCGCTGGGTCTGGGCGGCCACCGCCGAGCTG
>DATENJ010000659.1:0-4807 GCA_035275125.1 Actinomycetes bacterium
GGCCTGGTTCGACAGCCTCACCGTCGCCCAGGCCGACGACGGCACGACCGAGCTGGTCGGCCCGCTGGCCGACCAGTCGGCCCTGTTCGGCCTCCTGGCCCGCCTCCGCGACCTGGGCGCCACCCTCCTGCTGGTCGAGCACCTGCCGGCAGAACCGCGGCACCTCGCCCCGTGAGCTTCTGACCGTCTAGGCCTTTCCGGACGCGACGAGGAGCTCGCATGGGCCGACGAAGCCGTTGTCGCCCTCGAAGGGGGCGAGCGCATCCCGGATCTCGTCCCAGACGCTCTCGCGCTCGGCCGCCGGCACGCCGACCAGCATCTGGTGGAGGGCGCCGAAGGACTCCCGCTCGAAGCGGACACATTCCGCGGCCGAGGGCAGCCGCAGGGGCGAGTTCACGGCCTCGACCGAGACCTCGTCGAACCCGGCGGCGGTGAGGGCCTGCTCGAGCACGCCGGGGCGGCCGAGGCTGAACGGACCGGGCTGACCGGGCAGTGGTGGGGGCAGGTTGGCGCGGCGGCGGATGATCGACACGGGGATCGAGAAGAACTCGTTGCGCTCGGCCGTGGCGTACACGATGGCCGCGATGCGGCCGCCGGGCCGCAGCGCCCGGCGCATTCCAGCAAGCGCCTGCTGCTGGTCGGGAAAGTAGATCAGGCCCACCCGCGAGATGACGGCGTCGAACGAGCCAGGGTCGAGGGTCTCAAGCGCCTCGCCGTCGGCCTCGAGCGTCTCGACGTTGCCGAGGCCTGCGTCGGCGGCCGCCTTCGCCGCGTAGGTGAGGATCGTCGGGGAGATGTCGGTGGCGAGAACCCGCCCGCCGGGCCCGACCCGTCGGGCGGCGAGGATCGTCTGCCCGCCGGCGCCGGCGGCGACGTCGAGCACGCGGCCGCCCGTCTCGACCTTCGCGGCATCCAGCATCCGCTCGGTGGCCTCGCCGAGCCAGAACTCGAGGGTCGGCCCCCACCGGTTCCATGCGCCGGCCGCCTCTTCCCACTGCTGCCGGGTGGTGACCTTGTACTGCTTCGGATCGAAGGTGGTCATGGAGCCCTCCACGTGTCGCCGGTGCCGTTGTCCAACCTGGAGGCGCCAGAACCTGGCGCCGGCCGCCAGATCCGCCTCTGGCACATCGCCAGATCCAGTCGTTGCACAATGGTGCAATGTCTGCCAGGGACCAGCGTGGAGCACTCTTCGTCGGCCGCGAGCGGCCACGGCGGCGGCTGCTCACCGTCCTGGACGAGGCGATGGCGGGACGGATGCGGCTGGCGATGGTGAGTGGGGAGGCCGGCATCGGCAAGACGGCCCTTGTGGAGGTCGCCGTCGGCGAGGCCTCGGAGCGCGCGGCGGTCTGCTGGGGCACATGCTGGGCCGGCGCGCCCGGGTACTGGCCATGGACACAGGCGCTGGACGCGCTCGCCACCGCGGTGGGCCGGGACGTGGCCGCCGAGCTGGCCGGCGAGGACAGGGACCTGCTGGCGACCATCGTCGGTGCCCTCGGCCCGACGACCGACCTTGGTGACCAGCGGACGTTTCCGCTGTTGGACGCCACGGCGCGCTGGATCGCGTCGGCAGCGCGCCACCGGCCTGCCGTCGTGGTGCTCGACGATCTCCATTGGGCGGACCAGTCGTCGCTGGCGCTGCTGGAGTTTCTCGCCCGTGGACGGCTGGAGGCGCCCCTGCTGATCGTCGGCGCCTACCGCCACGACGACCTTGAGCCTGCGACACGGGACGTGCTGGCGGGCCTTGCGTCCCGAACCGAGCACGTCCACCTCGAGGGCCTGGACGAGCCGGACGTGGCGGCACTCGTGGCGAGCGTCGCCGGAGCGGAGCACGCCGAGCGCTGGGCGCCGGAGATCCATGGCCGGACCGGCGGTCACCCGTTCTTCGTCCGGGAGATGGCCTACCTGCTCGACACCGGGAGCGACGCGGTCGGCGTGCCGTCGGTGGTTCGGGACGCGATCCAGCAGCGCCTGACCCTTCTGCCCGGGCCGGCGCGCGACGTCCTGGACGCCGCCGCGGTCGCGAGCAACGAGATTGCCGCCGACGTGCTCGCCGACGCGCTCGCCGTCGAGGTGGACGAGGTCGACGAGGGCCTCGGCCTGGCGCTCAAGGCCGGGATGCTGCGGAGCACGCCCGGGGCGACGCTGCGGTTCACCCATGACCTGCTGCGGGAGACGCTGTACGCCGCGCTCACTCCCTCCAGGCGAGTCGCGCTCCATCGCCGGATCGCGGTGGCGCTCGAGCGCCGGGCGGACCAGGGCGGCAGCGTCACGGCCGCGGAGGTGGCCCACCACTACGCCTGCTCGGTCCCGGCCGGGGACGCCGACGGCGTCCTCAAGTGGGCGCTCGCGGCGGCGGAAGCCGACCGTAGGCGCCTCGCCTTCGCCGAGGCGGCCGGTCACCTCACCCGAGCTCGGCTGGCGCTGGCGCAGGCCGGCGTCGTCCTCCCCAGGCAGGTACAGGTCGACCTGCTGGTCGCCGAGGCCGAAGCGCTGGCTCGGGCGGGCGAGCCCGACCACGCCAGAGAGCTGCTGGTCCGTGCCCGAGCCCTTGCCGAAGCTTGCGGGGATCCTGCCAGGATCGGGGCCGTCGCGTTCGGCCTGCAGCGGCTGGGGGCTCGATTTGCGATGCGGCGCTACGACCTCATCGAGCCGCTGGACGCGGCGCGACAGGCGGTCGCCGGGCGCGACATCTCGCTCGAGGCCCAGCTCACCGCGGCCATGGCCCGAGAGCTCCAGCACTCGGTCCCGGACGACCGGCCCCGCGCCAGCCCCTTGAGCGAGCAGGCGCTCCAGCTCGCTCGGCAGGCCGACGACCCTGCTGCCCTCCTGGCCTGCCTCCTGGCCCGCCACGACGTGCTGTGGACCCCGGGCACCGCCCCAGCGCGACTCGACCTGGCCCGCGACATCGTCACGGTTGCCGAGCCGCTGGGCGATGAGGAGCGGCGGGCGGAAGGCCTGCTGCTGGTCGCCAACGCCCTCCTGGAAACCGGTTCGCCCACCTTCCGGCCCGCCCTGGACGCCTACCTCGCCGCCGCCGACGCCATCGGTCAGCCCCGTTCCCGCTACCTCGCGCTCACCAGGCGGGCGGCGCTGGCGCTGCTGGATGGCAGGCTCAACGAGGCGACGCACCTCATCGAGGAGGCGGCCCGGCTGGGCGAGCGCATCCAGGAGCCGGACACCGGGAACGTGCGCATGTCCCAGCGGCTCGAGCTGGTCCGAGCCCAGGGCGATGCCGACGCGCAACAGGCCTTCGCGGGCGAGGCGGTGCGGTGGTGGACCGGCACGCCGGTGTACGCCCACGCCGTCGCCGCCGGCTTCCTGGCCAGGGCTGGCGACCTCGACGCCGCCCGACGCGAGGTCGACATCGTGCTCGAGCTCGGCGCCTGGCAGACCGACCGCTCCTACCTGTGGTCGGTGCTGGTCGGCAACCTCACCGACGCGGCGGCCCGGCTCCAGGACGCCGAGCTGTGCGCCCGCATCCTGGACGAGCTCCGTCCCGTCCTGTCGTCGTGTGGCGTCAACGGCGCCGTCGTCGCCTTCGCGGGCAGCCATGCCCACTTCGCCGGGATCGCCGCGGCGTCGGTCGGCCGCCACGAGGAGGCGCACACCCTGCTCCAGCAGGCCGTCACCGTCCACGCCCGGCTCGGCGCGAGGGTGTGGGAGGCCGCCAGCCGCGACGCCCTCGCCGCCACCGCACCGGCCACGGGTCCCGGCCATCGCCAGGTGGCCGTGCTCCGGCGGCGGCGGCGCGCGTGGACCCTCAGCTACGGGCCGGAGACGGCCACCGTGCCCGACAGCAAAGGGTGGCGCGACCTGAGCGTGCTGCTCAGCCGTCCAGACACCGACGTGCACGTGCTGGAGCTTGCCCAGGCGCTCGTCCAGGACGCCTCCGCCGGTGCGGTGGCCGACCAGACCGCGATCGACGCCTACCGGCACCGGCTCGTCGAGCTCGAGCAGGACCGGGCCGCGGCGGAGCGCGACAACGACCCAGAGCGCCGCCACCTGATCGACACCGAACACGAGGCCCTGCTCGCCCAGCTCAAGAACGCGACCGGTCTTTCAGGGCGGCCACGTCAGCTGGGGGCGACCGCCAGCGAGCGGGCCCGCAAGGCGGTGAGCGCAAGGATCCGCGACGCCATCCGCCGTCTCGAGCCATCCGCCCCGCAGCTCGCCGCCGTCCTCGACCGCGCCGTCGTCACGGGCACCTGGTGCCGCTACCGGTCCCAGGGAGCACCCCCCTGGCAGATCAACTGGAGTGATCCCGATGGCTGATCTGGATGCGCGGCTGGCGGTGCGCACGCGCGTTCCCGAAGGCCGCGCCGACCACCCCCAGGGGCACGACCCACAGCGCCAGGAACACCAGGGGCCACCAGACCGCATCCCCCAAGTTGACGCCGGCCCCATCCAGCGCCGTCCCCTGACCCTGCTGATACCAACGCAGCGCCTCGGCCAGCCAGGCGGCGACCAGCAGCGGCGCGCCCAGCACGGCCGCCCAGGCACAGGCCCACACCCCCGAGCGGAACGACCGGCCGACCGCGGCGGCCGCCGCAGAGCCGGTCAGGACCACCAGGATCGGGCCGATGAGCAGGTAGAACACCATCCCTTCGCTTCCAGGGGGGTCGCCCACCTCATGCCGCGAGTTGGTCAGCACGAAGCCGGCGACCAGGGCGACGGCCATGCCGACGCCGAACCGCCGAGCATGCCGGTCGGGCAGCAGCCAGCGCGGCGGGCGCAGCGTCAGCCACAGGCAGCCGGCCAGCAGCACCGCCAGCACCGCCGCCGTCACCGGCGGCAGACTCGCCACAGT
>DATENJ010000660.1:0-2044 GCA_035275125.1 Actinomycetes bacterium
GCCGGCGTGGTGGTGGCCGGCAACACCGGGCCGGCCCATCTGGCGGCGGCCGTGGGGACGCCGGTGGTGTCGCTGTTCTCGCCGGTGGTGCCGGCCGTGCGCTGGCGACCGTGGGGGGTGCCGCAGGTGCTGCTGGGCGACCAGGCGGCCGCATGCGCGGGGTCGCGGGCGCGGGTCTGCCCGGTGCCCGGGCATCCGTGCCTCGACGGGGTGTCGGTCGACGAGGTCGTGGCCGCGGTGGAGCGGCTGGCTCCGCTCCAGGAGGTGCCGGCGCGGCAGGAGGTGGTGGCGGGGTGAGGGTGCTGCTGTGGCATGTCCACGGGTCGTGGACGACCGCGTTCGTGCAGGGATCCCACGACTACCTGATCCCGGTGACGCCGGACCGGGGAGCCGACGGGCTGGGCCGGGCCCGGACCTGGTCCTGGCCGGCCTCGGCGGTCGAGGTCACCAGGGAGGAGGCGGCCGAGGCCGAGGTCGACGTTGTGGTCCTCCAACGGCCCCACGAGCTGCACGGGCTGGCCGAGGAGTGGCTTGGGGGACGCACGCCCGGGCGGGAGGTGCCGGCCGTCTACCTGGAGCACAACACCCCCCAGGGGCGGGTCAACGAGCTGCGGCATGTCGCGGCCGACCGGGACGAGCTGGTGGTCGTCCACGTGACCCACTTCAACGAGCTGTTCTGGGACTGCGGGACGACGCCGACGCGGGTGATCGAGCACGGGATCGTCGACCCGGGCGAGCGGTACAGCGGGGAAGTCCCGGCGGCCGCGGTGGTGGTCAACGAGGCCGTGCGGCGGGGGCGGGTGACCGGGACCGACCTGCTGGGGCGGCTGGGTGCCGCGGTGCCGCTTGATCTGTTCGGGATGGGGTCGGGGCGGCTGGCCGGGGCGCCGGGGGTCCGGTCGGTGGCCGACCTGGACCAGGAACGGCTGCACGACGAGATGGCCAGGCGGCGGCTGTACCTGCACCCGGTCCGCTGGACCTCGCTGGGGCTGTCGCTGCTGGAGGCCATGCACCTGGGGATGCCGGTGGTGGCGCTGGCCACCACCGAGGTCGTCGAGGCGGTGCCGCCCGATGCCGGGGTCATCTCGACCCAGGTCGAGGTGCTGGCCAACGCGGCCCGGCGGCTGGTCGCCGACCCCGAGCAGGCCCGGCTGATGGGCAAGGCCGCCCGGGCGGCGGCGACCGCCCGCTACGGGCTGGAGCGGTTCCTCGGCGACTGGGACGCCCTGCTGGAGGAGGTGGGCGCATGAGGATCGCCATGGTGAGCGAGCACGCCAGCCCGCTGGCCGTGCTCGGCGGGGCCGACGCCGGCGGGCAGAACGTGCACGTGGCCGCGCTGTCGGCCGCGCTGGCCAGGCTGGGGGCCGAGGTGGTGGTTCACACCCGGCGCGACGACCCGGGGCTGGCGCCAAGGGTCGAGGCGGCGCCCGGGGTGACCGTCGAGCACGTCGACGCCGGGCCGGCCGAGCCGATCCCCAAGGACGACCTGCTGCCGCACATGGACGAGTTCGCCCACCGGCTGTGGAGGTCGTTCCGGGCCGACCCGCCGGACGTGGTCCACGGCCATTTCTGGATGTCGGGTCGGGCGACGCTGGCCGCGGCCCGGCCGCTGGGGATCCCGGTGGTGCAGACCTTCCACGCCCTTGGTGTGGTCAAGCGACGGCACCAGGGGTCGAGGGACACCAGCCCGCCGACGCGGCTGCGGGAGGAGGCGACCCTGGCCAGGGAGGCCGACCGGATCGTCGCCACCTGCTCGGACGAGGTCTTCGAGCTGGTCAGGATGGGCGCCGACCTGCGCCGGGTCAGCGTGGTGCCGTGCGGGGTCGACCTGGAGCTGTTCCGGCCCGACGGGCCGGCGGCGCCGCGACCCTCGGCGGGCTTCCGGCTGCTGGTGGTCAGCCGGATGGTCGAGCGCAAGGGCATCGGCGACGTGATCACCGCCTTGGCCAGGCTCCCCCAGGCCGAGCTGGTCGTGGCCGGCGGGCCGCCGGCCGGCGAGCTGGCCGGGGACCCGGAGGCGCGGCGGCTCACCGACCTGGCCGAG
>DATENJ010000661.1:0-2130 GCA_035275125.1 Actinomycetes bacterium
GGCCGGGGAGCCGCTGCAGTACGTGATCGGGTGGGCGCCGTTCGGGCGGCTGCGGCTGGCCGTCGGGCCGGGCGTGTTCGTACCCCGGCCCGAGACCGAGGGCCTTGCCGACCGGGCCGCCGCCCGCCTGCGCGCTCTCCCCACGCCCCGGACCGCGGTCGACCTGTGCACCGGGTCGGGGGCGATCGCCTGCTTCCTGGCCAGCGAGGCCCCTGGGACCCGGGTCCTGGCCACCGAGCTCGACCCGGGGGCGCTGGCCTGGGCGAGGGTCAACGCCGACCGCTACGGGGTGGAATTGCTCGCCGGCGACCTTGACACCCCCCTGCCGGCCGAGCTGACCGGGCGGGTCGAGGTGGTCTGCGCCAACGTCCCGTACGTGCCCAGCGAGGCCATCGCCACCCTGCCGACCGACGTCCGCGACCACGAGCCGCGCCTGTCCCTCGACGGCGGCCCCGACGGCCTGGACGTGTTCCGCCGCCTGGCCGCGCGGGCCGGGCACTGGCTGGCCCCAGGGGGCTGGCTCTACTGCGAGATCGGCGAGGACCAGGCCTCCGAGGCCGCCGCCATCCTGACCGGGGCCGGGCTGGCCGAGGTGGCCGTCCACCAGGACCTCGTCGGCCGCGACCGGATCGTCGAAGGAACGCTCGCATGACCGACGACCCCCGGGTCATCCCGGTGTCCAAGGACGAGGAGCAGTGGCCGGGACTGCTCGAGGTCGGGGGCGAGATCATCGCCAGGGGCGGGCTGGTCGTGCTGCCGACCGACACCCTGTACGGCGTCGGCTGCGACCCGTTCAACCCCTCGGCCGTCGACGCCCTGTTCCAGGCCAAGCAGCGCGGCCGCGACCTGCCCCTGCCGGTGCTGGTGCACACCTGGCGCCAGGCCATCGGGCTGGTCGACGAGGTCACCGACCAGGCCCAGGCGCTGATCGCGGCCTGGTGGCCGGGACCGCTCACCCTGGTCCTGCGCGAGGCACCCGGCATCGGCTGGGACCTGGGCGACTCGCGGGGCACGGTGGCCGTGCGCATGCCCAAGCAGACCTTCGCCCTCGCCCTCATCCAGCGCACCGGCCCGCTGGCCACCTCCAGCGCCAACCGCTCCGGCGAGCCCACCCCGAGCGAGATCCCGGGGGTGGTGGAGCAGCTCGGCGACCACGTCGGGGTCTTCTTCGACGCCGGGCCGGCCCCCGACGGGCCGGCCTCCAGCATCGTCGACCTCACCGGCAAGCGGCCGCGGCTGCTGCGCGAGGGCGCCATCGGTGCCGACGAGCTGGAACGAGTGCTCGAGGAGCCCTTCGACGATGCCACCTGACCCCAGCAGCGGCGCGGCCGAGCCGTTCGGCGTGCTGTTCGTCTGCACCGGCAACATCTGCCGGTCGCCGACGGCCGAGGCCCTGGCCCGGCGCGAGCTGGCCCGCTACCCAGGGGTCCCGCTCCAGGTGTCGTCGGCCGGCAGCCACGCCCTCGAGGGCAACCCGGCGGCCAGCCGCTCGATGCTGGCCGCCTCGACCAGGGGGGCCAGCCTGGAGCGGCATTTCGCCCGCGAGCTGACCAGGCGCCGGGTCCGGGCGGCCGGGGTGATCCTGTGCATGGCCGCCGAGCACCGCCCCTTTGTGCTCAGCTACGACCGCGCCGCCGCCAACCGGACCTTCCTGCTGGCGACCTTCGCCCGGGTGGCCGCCGAGTGGGACTGGCTGGCCGGCTCGCCGGCCGAGCTGGTCGCCCTGGCCGCCGAGCACGCCCGGGAGCTGGACGGCGACGACATCGACGACCCCCTCGGCCAACCCGCCGAGGCCTACGCGGCCTGCGCCGAGCGGCTGGACGGCCTGGTCACCCCCGTGATCGCCGCCCTCGTCAAGACCATGCCGGTCGGCTCGAGGGGTTCGACGTGATAGGTTGCTGAGTTCGTGGGCGACTTGCGGTCGTATCTCCTCGTCGCCGTCATGGCGGCGGGCCTTACCTACTGCCTGACCCCGGTGGTGCGGGCGGTGGCCCTGCGGATCGGGGCCGTCGACCGGCCAGGTGGCCGCAAGATGCACGCCATCGCCACCCCGACCCTCGGCGGGCTGGCCCTGTTCTTCGGCTTCATCGGCGGGCTGGCCCTCTCGTCGCTGCTGTTCCCGGACCTGTT
>DATENJ010000662.1:0-3054 GCA_035275125.1 Actinomycetes bacterium
GGTAGCCGGCGGCGGCCATGGCCGCGCCGATCGCCAGGACGAGGGCGCCGCCGGTGCCGCGGTAGGCGGCGACCGCCTCCGGTTTGGTCGCGAGCAGCAGCAGCACCGCCCACGGGGTCGCGAACGCCATCCGAGCCGCGACCACGACCCAGGTCTGGCGCGCCTCGAGCTCCTTGCGGACCCGCTGCTCGTCGCGAAGGAACCCCGACAGGGTCCGGAGGGTTCGGCCGAGCTCGCTGCCGCCGACCTCCTTGGCCAGTCGCAGCGCCTCGACGACCCTGTCCGCCGTCGGGTCGGCCAGTTCCTCTTTCAGCCGGTCGAGGGCGGTACCGAAGCGGCCGTTGGCGTGGTAGTCGTCGGCAAAGCGCGCGAACGGCGCCCGCAACGTCTCGGGCCCGCGCTCAGCCAGGCCCGCGACTGCCTCGGGCAGCGACATTCCAGCCCGGACGCCCGAGGCCAGGTTGTCGATGGCGTCCGGCCACACCTCTCGCAGTTCCCGGAGACGGTGCCGCCGCCGGGCCCGCAGTGCCCCCAACGGCAGCCATCCGGCCAACCCGGCGAACGCCAGTCCGAGCCACAGCGAACGGGTCAACGCCAGCACCGCAACGCCGACCGCCACCCCGGCACCGCCACACACCGCGACCACCTGCCACAGCCGGACGCCGCGAACCCCGGCCTGGGTCGCCCAGTCCTGGAACCGCCCGGCCCACCGCCGCGACCCGGCGGCCCGCGCCCGGCCGTCGACGCCAAGCCCGACAAGCACCAGCCCGGCCACCAGCACCGCCGGTATCGCCAGTACCGCAAGGTCATCCATGCCCCGGCACCTCCCGCCGGCGGGAACCCGAGACTCGGCGCGCCACGCCTCGCCGTCCGGCACCGGTCATGGCGTCAGGACCTCGACCAGCTCGAAACCGTGGCTGCGGAAACGCTCGGCGTGCGGGGGGAACTCGCCCGTCCAGAGGAGGCGGTCGCCAGCCCGGCGGAACACCAGGCCGGCCTCCACCTGGTCCTCCTCGACCCGGCCGGAGACGGCCAGTACCTCCTCGACCCGACGCCTGCCCCGGCCGTCGCCGCGCAGGAACACGATCAGGTCGATGGTGGCCGCGACGGTGGGCAGGATGAAGCGGTGGGAGACGTTCTCACCGGCCAGCAGGGGCAACGTGGTCAGCTTGACCAGCGCCTCGCGGGCCGAGTTGGCATGTACCGAGGTCATCCCTGGAATTCCGGAGTTGAAGGCGATGAGGAGATCGAGGCACTCCTCCTGACGGACCTCGCCGACGAGCAGCCGGTCGGGACGCATCCGCAGCGCCTCCTTGATCAGGCGACGCTGCCGGATCTCGCCCTCACCCTCCAGGTTGGGCTGCCTGGTCTGCATCGCCACCGTGTCCGGCATCCCGACCTGCAGCTCGAACACCTCCTCGCAGGTGATCACGCGCTCGCGAGGGGGGATGGCCGCGGCCAGGCAGTTGAGGGTGGTCGTCTTCCCCGACTGGGTGGCCCCGGCGACGACGATGTTGAGCCCGGTCACCACCGCCGCCTCCAGGAACCGGGCGCACTGGCCGCTCAGCGTGCCGAGCCGGACCAGCTCGGCCAGCGAGTGGGCGCGGAGCACGAACCGCCGGATGTTGACCGCCCAGTGGCGCTGGGTGATGTCGGGGATGACAACATGGAGCCGCGAGCCGTCGCCCAGGGTCGCGTCCACGAACGGGCTGGACAGGTCGACCCGGCGACCACTGGCCCGGAGCATGAGCTCGACCAGGTCGTGGACGTGCTCCTCGCTGAGCACGGTGGTGGTCAGCCGCGGCCGCCCGGCTTTGGCCACGAACACCTTGCCGGGCTCGTTGATCCAGATCTCCTCGACGTCCGGGTCGTCGAAGAACGGCTGGAGCGGGCCCATGCCGATCACCCGGTCGGCCACCGCCTTGGCCACCTGGCCGGCGTCGTCCAGCGGCGGCATGCTGGCCACCAGCCGGCGCTCGGCGTAGTCGACGACGACCTCGTCGATGAGCTGACGGACCGCGACCCCGTCGCCGTTGCCCGGGTCGAGGCCGCGCCGCCGGACCAGCTCGCGGACCTCGTCCTCCACGATCTGGTCGGCAGTCTGCTGGGCGGTCGTCATGGTCCCGACCCGGCGGCGACGGTCTGCCCGGCGACGCGGGACCGGCGGTGGGACCGGCGGGGCTGGGCAGGAAACAGGACCCCGGCCAGCCTGCTCAGGGCGAGCTGGGCCGGGGAGCCAGGACGCGCCTCGCGGAGCGCCTGGCCGGCGAGCAGCGCGGCATCGACACCCTGGCGGTCATACGGCACCACGGCGGACGGCTCGATGCCGACGTAACGGCTGAGGGCCGCTCGGACCTGCTCGGCCGGGCGGTCGCCGCCGAACATGCCAGGCCGGAGCTGGTTGACCACCACCCGGACCCTGCTCGACGGAACGCCCAGGTCGCGCAGCTCCTGGTAGCCGCGAATGAAGGCGTGCAGGCCGACCGGGTCAGCCCTGGCCACGGCCACCACCAGGTCGGCGTGCTGCACGGCCAACCTAGTCACCGCGTTGCGGCGCAGCCTGACCTGGTCGTAGAGCAGCTCCTCGTCCTCCTCGAGACAGAACCCGGCGTCGACCACTGTCACCGGGAAGGCGATCCGGAACAGCTCGAGCAACGCCTCCCAGGTACCCGGGCGAACCTCGGTCCACAGCTCGGCCCGGGGCAGCCCGGGCAGGACACGGGGACCGCCGGGTGCGGCCCTCCGGACCGACTGCCGCAGCCGCAGGGCGTCCAGCTCGCCCCGACCGGCCACCCGTGCCGCCCAGGCCAGACCGGGAGCGTCATCCAGGAACCCGAGCGTCTGTGCGACAGCGCCTCCATAGGTGTCGGCGTCGACCAGCAGGACCTCCCCGCCCGCGGCGGCCGCCTCGAAGGCGAGGTTGACGGCGACGGTCGTGCGGCCCGGGCCCCCCTTCGGACCCCAGACGGCCGCCAGCGTCCGCCGCCCATCGCCGTCCGGTTGGACCTCAGCCTCGTCGTCCCCCGACAGGATCGGGGCTTCCCCGGGCGCCGG
>DATENJ010000663.1:0-5382 GCA_035275125.1 Actinomycetes bacterium
ACGACCACCATCAGCTCGATCAGCGTGAAGCCGCCCTCCCGCTCCCCTTGGAGCCGGCGGCGCAGCAGCTGCGGGAACATGGTGCGACTCTCCCGTTGGTTGGCTGCCGGGGAAGGCCCCGACCGTGTGTGCTGGTGTTGCTAGCTCCAGGCAGTGCCGGTGACAGTGGTGGCACTCGGTGCGGCGCAGGTGGTGTCCTGGGTGTAGAAGGTCCCAGCACCCGTGCCGGTTGGGACATCCTTGAGGTAGAAGCACGTCCCAGACGCGCTCTTGGACCCAAGGACCAGCGTCCCACTGGCCACCGACACATACACGTTGCCGGCGGTGGCGGCGGTCATGGAACCGTCGGCCACGAAGGTCAGCGAGGGCTCACCGGTCTTCAGCACACCGGTGGAGGCGACGTCGCTCGAGTAGGCCTGAGCGTCGGTGTAGACGCTCTTCTCCACCGTGAGCGCGTTGCGCAGGTTAGCCTGGACAGCCCGGTTCTGAGCCCGGGTGCGCGCGCCCAGGAAGGTCGGGATGGCGATAGCGATGAGGATCGCGATGATCAGCACGACCACCATCAGCTCGATCAGCGTGAAGCCGCCCTCCCGCTCCCCCTGGAGCCGGCGCCGCAAAGTCTGCAGCACGTGCGATTCCTCCTTCTCGAAGCCGTCCTAACAGGGTTCTTCTTCCTGTAGATCGGCGTCTGAGGGCCGGGCTTGAGCGGTTGTCAGCCCTGCTATCCACAATTTCCGCAGACCCCGGACATTCATTTGGTTGGCGGATAAATTTACCGGGATGGCCTGGAGACCCTGGAGGAGAGCATGAGGTGCGGACGTTGCGAGCTCGAGAGGTTGCGCGGGAACGGCTCTGGGAGTGGAGGCAATCCCTTGATCCAGAGCTCCGGGCTCGCTACGACCGGAGCTCGAACCTCATGCGACTGTATGGCCTGACCCTTGACGAGTATGACGCGCTGGTGGCACGGCAGAACGGCCTATGTGCAATCTGCGGCGAGCCGCCATCAGAGGCAGGGGTAAGCGCCTCGTTGTCGACCACGACCATCAGTCGGGCCGGATACGGGGGCTTCTTTGTGGTGCTTGCAACGTGGCAATTGGATATCTACGAGAGGACCCGCTGCTGTTCGATCGTGCCAGGGCGTATCTGACTGGAAATCTCTAATCGTCATTTGACGAGGTTGATTATGTTGAAAAGCGGCATGTACAGCGCAATTACCATGCCGCCGACGCAGGCGCCCATCACGGCGATCAGGATGGGCTCGATCATGCTGGTGAGGGAGGCCACGGCGGCCTCGACCTCCTGGTCGTAGAAGTCGGCGACCTTGCTGAGCATGGTGTCGAGGGCACCGGTCTCCTCGCCGACGGCCATCATCTGGACGACCATGGCCGGGAAGGTGGCGTGCTTGGCGAGGGGTGTGGCCAGGCTCTCGCCCTCGCGGACCGAGTCCTGGACGTCGCGGACGGCCCGGGAGATGACCATGTTGTTGACCGTCTCGCCGACGATCTCGAGGGCCTGGAGGATGGGCACGCCCGAGCGGATCAGGGTGGCCAGGGTGCGGGAGAACCGCGACAGGGCGCTCTTGTGGAACAGGGGGCCGAACACCTTGACCTTGAGCTTGAAGCGGTCCCACTGGTAGCGGCCCTGGTCGGTGGCCTTCCAGCGGCGGAACAGGAACGCCAGCGCGACCACGGCCAGCACGACCACCGGGAAGAAGCGGCGCAGGACGTTCGAGGCGCCCATCAGCATCCGGGTCGGCAGGGGCAGGGTCCCGCCCAGCGACGCGTACAGGTTCTCGAAGGTCGGGACAATGAAGATCAGCATGGACGCGACGATCCCGACGACCATGATGGAGACGACCACCGGGTAGGTCATGGCCGAGCGGATCTTGCCCCGCAGCTCGACCTCCTTCTCGAAGGTCTCGGCCACCTTGACCAGCACCTGGTCGAGGAACCCGCCGATCTCGCCGGCCCGGACCATGGACACGTACAGGCGGTTGAAGACCTTGGGGTGGCGGGCAAGGGCGGCCGACAGCGAGGTGCCCTTCTCGACCTCGGCCCGGACCTGGATGATGATCTCGCCGAGGCGCCGGTTGCTGGTCTGCTCCCCGAGGATGGTCAGGGCCCGCAGCAGCGAGAGGCCGGAGTTGATCATCGTGGCGAACTGGCGCGAGAACACGGCCAGGTCCTTGAGCTTGACCCGGCCGGTGCCGGGCAGCTTGACCTCGGTCTTGAGGCCGGCGCCCTTCTCGGGCTCGATCGAGATGGGGGCGTAGCCGAGCTGGCGGAGCCGGCCGACGACCGCCTCCTCGCTCTCGGCCTCCATCGACCCGGCGGCCATCTTGCCGTCGCGGTCGCGGACCTTGTACGCGTAGCTGGTCGGCATGTCTGGCGTCCCTTGTTCTAGGCCGCCCGCCCGCAGAGGCGGTTGAAGTCCTCGGCGTGGTGGCAGCGCTCCAGGGCCTTGTCGTAGCTGATGTAGCCGCGGCGGACCAGGTCGGCCAGGGACTGGTCCATGGTCTGCATGCCGTGGCGGCCGCCGGCCTGCATGGCCGAGTAGACCTGGTGGGTCTTGCCGTCGCGGATGAGGTTCCGGATGGCCGGGGTGGCCATCATGATCTCGACCCCGACGACCCGCCCGTTCCCGTCGGCGGTCGGGACCAGCTGCTGGCAGACCACGCCCTGGAGGGCGCCGGCCAGCTGCACCCGGATCTGCTGCTGCTGGTTGGTCGGGAACACGTCGATCACCCGGTCGACCGTCTGGGGCGCGTCCTGGGTGTGGAGGGTGGCGAACACCAGGTGGCCGGTCTCGGCCGCGGTCAGGGCGATCGAGATCGTCTCGAGATCGCGCAGCTCGCCGACCAGGATGATGTCGGGGTCCTGGCGCAGGACGTGCTTGAGGGCGTTGGCGAACGACTTGGTGTCCTCGCCGACCTCGCGCTGGTTGACCAGGCAGCGCTTGTGGCTGTGGAGGAACTCGATCGGGTCCTCCACCGTCATGATGTGGTCCTCGCGCTCCCGGTTGGCCAGGTCGACCATGCTGGCCAGGGTGGTGGACTTGCCCGAGCCGGTGGGCCCGGTGACGAGCACGAACCCCCGTGGCAGCCGGGCGAGGCTGCTCACCTGCGGCGGGATGCCGAGGGCCTCCAGCGGCTTGATCTCCTGGGGGATCAGCCGGAAGGCGGCTCCCACCGAGTCGCGCTGGAAGTAGACGTTGAGCCGGAACCGGGCCTTGCCCGGCAGCGCGTGGGCGCAGTCCAGCTCCTGCTCGCCCTCCAGCCGCTCGCGCTGTCGCTGGGTGAGGATCGAGTAGATCATCGCCTGGGTCTCGGCCGGCTGGAGCACCGGGTAGTCCTCCAGCTGGCCAAGGCGGCCGTTGACCCGCACGGTGGGCCTGGCGCCGGCGGTCAGGTGCAGGTCGGAGGCGCCAAGGGTCAGTACCTGCTCCAGCAGCTCGGCGACCCCGACCCTGCTCTGGGGCCCGCCTCCGTCACGTAGCCCCATCCCGGTCGGGTTCGGGCCACCCACCAGTCCCTCGGTCTGCATGCACCGCTCCTGCGCGCTCGGCTGGCTGCTTTGTCCTTTCGTAAGGTCGGAGCGCCGGGCGGGCGGCTTGAACGGCTGGTTGGTCAGGTGCCGAGTCGCCAGCCCCGCAGGTAGCCCTGCTGGGCGGCGGTGAGGTCGTCACAGCGGACCCCGATGGCGGCCAGCTTGTGCCGGGCGACCCGCTCGGAGACCGCCGCCGGGACCGGGTGCACGCCCGCCGGCAGGGGCTCGGGGGCTGTGGCCAGCCGCTCCACGGCCAGGGCCTGGGTGGCGAAGGTCAGGTCCATGACCTCGGCCGGGTGGGCCTCGGCGCAGACCTGGCCGACCAGGCGCCCATCGCCCAGCACGACCACCCGGCCACCGCCCGGCCGCTGGTAGGCGACGGCACCGGGGCGGACCTCGGTGACCGCGGTGGCGGCCTGGCGCAGCCCGGCCACGTCGATCTCCAGGTCGAAGTGGCCGGCGTTGGCCACGATGGCCCCGTCCGGCATGGCCAGCAGGTGCTCGAGGGTGAGGGCGTCGCGGTTGCCGGTGACGGTCACGAACAGCTCCCCGACCCGGGCCGCCTCGGCGACCGGCAGGACCTGGTAGCCCTCCATGACCGCCTCGAGGGCCCGCAGCGGGTCGACCTCGCAGACCACCACTCTTGCCCCCATCCCGCGGGCCCGGGTGGCCAGCCCCCGGCCGCACCAGCCGTAGCCGACCACCACCATGACCTTGCCGGCCAGCAGCACGTTGGTGGCCCGCAGGATGCCGTCAAGGGTCGACTGGCCGGTCCCGTAGCGGTTGTCGAACAGGTGCTTGGTGGCGGCGTCGTTGACCGCCAGCAGCGGGTAGGCGAGGGCGCCCTCGCGGGCCATGTTGCGGGCCCGCAGCACCCCGGTCGAGGTCACCTCGGTGCCGCCGGCGATGCCGGCCAGCAGGTCGCGGCGGCTGGTGTGGATGGTGGCGGTGAGGTCGGCGCCGTCGTCGACGACCAGGGTCGGCCTGGTCGCCAGCACGCCGGAGACCTGCCGGTAGAAGGTGTCCCTGTCGGCCCCGTGGACGGCGAAGACGGCCGCCCCGAGCTCGTCGTGGATGGCCGAGGCCACGTCGTCCTTGGTCGAGAGGGGGTTAGAGGCGCACAGGGCCAGCTCGGCCCCGCCGGCGACAAGGGCGCGGCAGAGGTTGGCCGTCTCGGTGGTGACGTGCAGGCAGGCGGCGATCCGGTGCCCGGCCAGGGGCCGGGTGCGGGCCAGCTCGTCGGCCACGGCCGACAGCACCGGCATGCGGCTGGCCGCGAAGTCGATCTTGCGCCGGCCCTCTGGGGCCAGGTCGGGGTCCTTGAGCATGGTCGCCAACGTGGGCACTCCTTGTCGTGGGTCAGGAGGCCAGGCGGAGCAGGCGCCTGGCCTTGGCGGTCTCGAAGTCGAGGGCGGTGGCGGGGTCGGGGCCACGCAGCCGGGCCAGCCGGCGGAGGGACCCGGCCACCTCGGGGTCCTCCAGGGCGCGCAGCCCGAAGGCCAGGGCGGCCGGGGTGACGCCATGGCGTTGCTGGAGCTCGTGGGCGAAGGCGGCCGCGGCCAGGTCGCGCTCGCCGTAGTCGCGGTAGCCGCCGGCGGTGCGGACGGGGGCGACCAGCCCGAGCTGCTCGGCGTACCGGAGCATCCGAGCGCTGGTCCCGACCCGCCGGGCGGCGTCCCCTACACGCATGCGGCCACGCTAGCTACATTGACAAAACCTTGTCAAGGTTGGTCCCGGCCTCCGCCGGGCGGTAGCATTTAGGCATGCCTCAATCTGCCGCCACCGGCACGCTGGCCGTCGAGGGCCTTGACAAGGCCTTCGGGGCGACCCGGGTCCT
>DATENJ010000664.1:0-2166 GCA_035275125.1 Actinomycetes bacterium
GTCGCTGACCGCCAACGACGACGGGGTCGGCATCCCCAGGGTGCTGGTGTCGCGGCACGCCCTGGTCGCCTCCTCCCCCGCCGACGCCCTGCGCCGGGCCACCCTGCCCGGCCGGGCCGGCGGCTACGGCCACAGCTTCGCCTTCGGCAGCGGCAGCGCCATGAGCATCGAGACCAGCGCCACCCGGTTCGCGGTCAACGGCCAGCCCGGCAGCCACACCAACCACTACACCGACACCGAGCTGGCCGACCGGGCGCCGCCGCCCAGCCAGGGCAGCCTGGCCCGCCTGGCCCGGCTCCAGGCCCTGGTCACCGAGCGGTCACCGGCCACCCCGGCCGCGATCGGCGAGATCCTGGCCGACCACGGCGGCGACGGCCCACAGAGAATCTGCGAGCACGGGGCGGCGGACGTGGAGGCGGCGGGCGAACCCCAGGGGATGGACCGGGTCCCGCCCGACGAGGCGTCGGCAGTCGTCTTCTCGATGATCTGCGACCTCGACCTGGGGCGGATGTGGGTGGCGCCGGGCAGCCCCTGTGTCACCGCGTACGAGGAGGTGGACCTGGCCGGTGTGGTCTGAGGAAGGACCGTTGCGGTACGAGCGCCTGACCTGGCCGGAGGTGCGGCGGGCGGCCGGCGAGGACCGGGTCGCCCTGGTCCCGGTGGCCACCCTTGAGGACCACGGCCCGCACCTGCCGGTCGACACCGATCTGCGGATCGTGACCGAGATCTGCGAGCGGGCCGCGGCCACGGCGTCGGACCGGGTGGTGCTGCTGCCGGCCATCCCGCATGGCTACGACCCCCACCACATGGACTTCCCGGGCGCGATCACGATCGGCTGGGACACCTTCGTCCGCTACTGCACCGACGTCGGCCGCTCCCTCGCCCACCACGGGTTCCGGCGGATGCTGTTCCTCAACGGCCACGGCTCCAACCAGAACCTGGTCGAGACGGCGGCTCGCCTGGTCATGGTCGACCGGCCCGAGGTGCTGGCCGCGGCCGCCTTCTACCTGGCCAGCCCGGCCGCGTTCGAGGTCATCGACCGGGTACGGGAATCGACCCGAGGCGGGATGGCCCACGCCTGTGAGCTGGAGACCTCGATCTACCTGGCGATCGACCCGGGCGCGGTGGCCATGGAGCTGGCCGTCGACGAGCGCTCCTACCCCGAGGGCGAGCACGCCTGGCTGGACTGGTCGGACGGGCCGCTGAAGCTGATGCCCTGGTGGTCGTCGTTCAGCCGCTCGGGGGTCCAGGGCGACGCCACCCTCGGCACCGCCGCCAAGGGCCGGGCCCTGCTGGAGGCGGCGGTCACCGAATGTGTCGCCTACGTTGACGAGCTGCTGGCCAAGCCGCTCCGGGAGCGGCGCCCGCCGGCTACTGGTAGTTGATCACCCGGGGGACCGGCTTGAGCTTCAGCACCTCGCGGGGGCGCATCAGGTCGACGTCGTTCTCGTAGAACAACTTCAGGCCGGGGTGGAAGCGCCGGTCGCGGGTGTAGGAGTGGTAGTCCTCGAGCTTGGCCGAGCGGACCCCGAAGCCGTCGGCGTTCCAGGTCATGGCCAGGCCGGGGCGGATGGCGATCCTGGCCTTGTCGCCGATCATCCTGTCGCGGAACTGGTGGACCATGAACAGCTTCTGGGGGAGCCGGTGGCGGCGCACGATGTCGGCCACATACGCCGAGGCGCGGTTGACGGCGGCGGCGTTGGTGTGGCCGAGCTGCTTGCCCGGGACCTGCCCCGGGCCCATGGCGAACTCCGGGTCGAGGGCGATGCCGACGTCGGGCTCGCGCAGGTACGGCTCCCAGTGGCGCAGCGCCCGCACGAAGTCCTCCCGGCCCGGCTGCACGTCCAGCACCAGCACCCCGTCGATGCGCCGGACCGCCTTGAGGTACGAGCGGACGATGGCGTCCTCCTGGTGGGTCCGGTACAGGCCGCTCGGGGTCGGGAACGGGTGGGCGACGGTGGCGATCAGCTCGAACATCGGCATCACCGGGTGGCCGGGCTGGGCGTAGGGCCTGGCCACCTTCAGCAGCCGCGTGGCGACCACGTCGGGCGACCCGGCACCGAGCACGTCCAGGTTCTGCATGCCGTAGAAGCCGACCACCCGGTAGCGAGGGAACAGCTGACGGCCCCCGCGGGGCAGCTCCGGCGGCGGCGGGACGGTCGTCGG
>DATENJ010000665.1:0-2113 GCA_035275125.1 Actinomycetes bacterium
CCAGTCCGGCTGCCAGATCGCCGAGGACCTGCTCGCCGGCGGCCGCCGGGTCGTCCTCTCGACCAGCCGCGTCGGTCGCGTGCCCTTCTGGTACCGGGGCCGCGAGACGGTCGAATGGATGGCCGACGTCGGCTTCATGGACCAGCGACCGCGCGACCTGCCCGACCCCTCCGTCATGCACGCGGCCATGCCGATCCTGGCCCCCGGCCACGGCCTCAGCCTCCCCGCCCTGGCCCGGGCCGGCGCCGTCCTGGCCGGGCGCCCGGTGGCGGTGGAGGATGAGCGGGTCGGCTTCGACGACAGCCTGGCCGCCAACGTCGCCGCCGGGGACGCCTTCGCCGCCCGCGTCAGGGCGATGGTCGACGAGGCCATCCGCCGCCGCGGCCTCGACGCCCCGCCCGCCGAGCCCGACGAGCACGACACCCCCGCCGATCTCGACCCGCCGGAGCGGCTCGACCTGGGTGCCGGGGAGGTCGCCGCTGTTGTGTGGTGCACGGGCTTCACCGGCGACTTCTCCTGGCTCGACGCCGGCCTGGTCGGCGCCGACGGCCAGCCCCTGCACGAGGACGCCGTCGCGCCCACTCCCGGTCTCTGGTACCTGGGGCTGCGCTGGCTGCGCCGGCGCTGCTCCGGCATCCTGCTCGGCTTCCCCGGCGACGCCGCCGCCGTGGCCGACGCGGTCAAGCTCCACCTGGGCGGCTGAGGCCTACAGGAACGACTCCAGGCCGGCGGCCGCGTACGGGATGCCGTCGCGGTCGGCCAGGGCCAGAAGGGCGTCGCGGGCCCGGCCGAGGGCCAGGACCTGGACGGCCGGGTCGGCGGTGGGGTCGAGCAGGCGGCGGTAGGCCGAACCGAAGTTGGGGCCGGCGGCCTCGGTGGCGGCGGTGCTGTGGAGGGCGTGGGGCAGGTTGCGGTAGGTGGTGCGGGTGTGGAGGCCGACGACCAGGGCGGCCAGCACGGCCGCCTCCTTGACGGCCAGCAGGGTGGTTGGCAGGTCGCCGGCCAGCTCGGCCGCGCGGGCCTTGGCGTCCCAGGACAGGAGCTGGACCAGGTCGACGCCGGCGGCGGCGGCGAACACCTCGGGGGCGGCCTCCTCGACGGCGGCCTGGTGGACGTGGGTGAGCTTGTGGAAGAACCCGCCGGGGTCGTGGATGGCCAGGTGGTTGACGTACTGGTCGGCGGCCAGTGGCCAGGCCGGGCCGATGTGGCCGGCCTCCTCCAGGTAGGCGTCGGCGTCGATCGCGCCCAGGTCGACCACCGTGTCCTGGAGGCGCAGGTAGCGGTCGGGCACCTCGATGTCGGGGCCGGTGGTGACAACGGCCAGGTCCAGGTCGGACTCCTCGCCGTCGTCGCCCCTGGCCACCGAGCCGTGCACGCCGACGGCGGCGACCGTCGCCCCGTGCCGCTCCAGCAGCCGCTCGGTCAGGTCGGCGGCCAGCCGCAGTCGCTCGTCGTGGTCCACCGGCCAAGGCTACCCGGAACCGGTCGTCCGGCCGATCAGGGATCGGCCGATCGGTTGACCCGGGGCCCGGTAGGCGGGCGGTAGGCTCGCGGGCATGGACGACGAGCCCGTTCTGTGGTGCAAGGACCTCCAGAAGCGCTTCAAGGAGCGCCTGGCCGTCGACGGCGTCGGGTTCGAGGTCGCCCCGGGGGAGACCTACGGGCTGCTCGGGCCCAACGGCGCCGGCAAGACCACCACCATCTCGATGATCTGCGGGCTCCTGCGCCGCGACGGCGGCGAGGTCACCGTGGCCGGGGCGTCGCTCGACCGCGAGCCGGGCCGGGTCAAGGCGGCCATCGGCTACGTGCCCCAGGACGTCGCCCTCTACCCGGACCTGAGCGGGCTGGAGAACCTGCGCTTCTGGGGGCGGATGTACGGCCTGGCCGGCCGCGACCTGGCCGAGCGGGTCGAGGCCACCCTCGAGGTCGTCGGCCTGACCGAGCGGGCCGGCGACAAGGTGACCGACTACTCGGGCGGGATGCAGCGGCGGCTCAACATCGCCGCCGGGATGCTGCACCGGCCGCGCCTGCTGGTCCTGGACGAGCCGACGGCCGGGGTCGACCCCCAGAGCCGCAACGCCATCCTGAGCAACGTCGAGGCCCTCGGCGGCCA
>DATENJ010000666.1:0-2740 GCA_035275125.1 Actinomycetes bacterium
AGCGCCGCGACCCCGGGTGCCGGCGCGCCGCCCTCCAGGAAGGCGAGCAGGTCCTCGGTGGTGGCGGCGGTGCGGAACAGGTCCTCGGTGGGGGGGCGGACCAGGTCGCGGGCGGTGCCGTCGCCCTTGGGGCGGGGGACTCCGCGCACGAGGGCCGCCGGGACCCGGGAGGCCTTGCCCTTGACCAGGTCGGCGGCGGCGGCCACCTCGTCGGCCACCGCGACCTCGGTGACCTCGAGCAGCCGGCCGTCGCCGTCGGCCCGGCCTCGCCAGTCGTCAAGGGCGCCCATGCCGGCGAGGCCGACGGCCACGTCGGTCTGTCCCAGCCGCCAGGGCCGGCCGAGGGTGTCGGTGACGACCACGGCCACGTCGTGGCCGTCCAGCTCCTCGATCGCGGCCCGCAGCCGGGCCGCCGAGGCGTCGGGGTCGGCGGGCAGCAGCACCAGCCGGTCCCCGCCGGCGTTGGACGCGTCGACCAGGGCGTTGGCCCCGACCAGGCCGGTGCGGGTCTCGGCGATGACCAGCCGGCCGCGCCTCGCCACCACCCGGACGGTCTCGGCCGCGACCGTCTCGGCCAGGACCCGCTCTCGGGCCTCCGGGTCCTCGGGCAGTGGGACCGTCCGGCCCTCGGCCTTGGCCACCACCTTGGAGGTGACGGCCAGCACGTCGCCGTCGGCCAGCTCCACTCCGGCCCGCCGGACCGCCGCCAGCAGCAGCCGAGCCAGGTCGTCCCCTTCCCGCACCTCCGGGATCCCGGCCAGCGGCACCACCAACAGGGCGGCCCCGTTCACCGGGGCACCCCTCCGAGGGCCTCCAGGGCCGCCTTGGCCAGGGCGGCGGCGTCCTCGACGGTCCGCATCAGGGTCGGGACCACCACCGGCTCCAGGCCGAGGGCGGCCACCTCGGCGGCCTGGCCGGCGTCGACCGTGTCGAGCACGAAGGCGTCGGCCAGCCCGGCGTACAGGCCGGCCACCCCGCGGGCCGACACCTCGGCCCCCCAGGCGGGCAGCAGCTTGTCGGCCATGCCCCGGACCGGCGCTCCGCCGACGATCGGGGTGACGGCGACGACCCGGCAGGGCGCCGCCGCCACCGCCGCCCGGATCCCGGGCACCGCCAGGATGGGGGCGATCGACACCACCGGGTTCGAGGGGCAGATCAGGACCCCGGAGGCGCCGGCAAGGGCCTCGGTGATCCCGGGCGCCGGCCGGGCCTGCTCGACGCCGTCGAAGCGGACCGCCCGCACCGGGTCGCGGGCCTGGCGCCCGACCCAGTACTCCTGGAAGCCGAGGTCGAGGGGGCCGTCGGGGCCGTCGACCTGGACCCGGGTCTCGACCCGCTGGTCGCTCATCGGCACCAGCCGCACCGGCACGCCCAGGCGGCGGCCCAGCTCGGCGGTGGCCTCCGACAGCGACGCCCCCTCGGCCAGCAGACGGGTCCGGAGCAGGTGGGTGGCGATGTCGCGGTCGCCGAGGGCGAACCACCCGGGCTCGCCCAGGCGCACCAGCGCCTCGCGCACGTTCCAGGTCTCGTCGGCCAGGCCCCAGCCGCGCTCCTCGTCGGCCAGCCCGGCCAGGGTGTAGGCGACCGAGTCCAGGTCGGGGGAGACCGCCAGCCCGTGCATTTGTAGATCATCCCCGGTGTTGCCGACGACCAGCAGGTCGCCGGGGTCGTGCACGCGCAGCAGCCCACGGAGGAACTTGGCGGCGCCGACACCGCCGGCAAGCGCGACCAGCATGGCCTTCCCTTGATCGGGGCCGGGAGCGGCCCTCAGGATAGCGCCGCCCGCCGCCCGGTCAGGGAACACCCGGCCGGTCCTGGCCGGCAGGGGCGTCAGGGCGTCGCTGGCGCCGTGGTCGGTGGGACGTCCGGCTCCGCTGCCCGCTCCGCCGCCCCCGCCTGGTCGCCCCCGCCGGGCGTGACGCCGGCCGTCTCGGGAGCGGCGGTGTCGGTGGTTGGCGGGTTGGTGCTCGTGGGCGGGTTGGTGGTCGGCGCGCTCGTCGGCGGCGGGCTGGTGGTCTGCGGGCTGGTCGCCGGCGCGCTGGTGGTCTGCGGGCTCGTCACCGGCGCGCTGGTGGTCTCGGACGGCGCCGTGTTGGGCGGGCTATCGCCAGTGGTCGGGGTCGGGGTGCCGTCGGTGGGCACGGTCTCCCGGGGGGCTGGCGGTGGCAGCACGTCCTGCGACTGCTGGACGGCGGCCTGGACGGCCTCGCGGGTCCCGCCGGTCAGATCGATCGACCCCTTGGCGGCCGCGACCCAGACCTGCTCGGCGACCTGGCCCCCCGTGGCCCGGACCTGGGTCAGCCGCGCCTCCGCCGTGCCGACACGCTCCCCTTCCTGCTGCGCCTCGGCGACCGCGGCCTGCGCGGCGACGACCGCCTGCTCGAGCGCCTTGAGGGCGCCGGGCACCTGGGCGAACATCTTCAGATTGACCAGGCTCTGGAACTCCTGCAGCCGCTCGTGGGCCACCCGGGTCCGCTCGCCGGCCTCGCGTCCCGAGGACCACTGCACCGAGGCGATGCGGAGCTGCTCGATGGCCAGCTTGAACGGGTACATAGCCTGCCCGGGCAGGGCGGCGGCCGATGCGATCGTCGCCGGGGCCAGGACCAGGGCGGCGGCCAGCGCGACCGCGACCACGCGGCGGCGGACCTCCCAGCCGCCGGCCGGCCGGCGCACTGGCAGCTGGACAACCGTCCCCGAGCCGTCCTGAAGGACCTGCTCCAGGTGGCGGTCGGCGACCCCG
>DATENJ010000667.1:0-2254 GCA_035275125.1 Actinomycetes bacterium
CGACCAGGTGGTCGTGCTGCTCACCCCGGACCCGTACCTCAACGTCGGCCAGGCCTACGAGCACTTCCCCCAGGTCGACGACGACGAGGTCCTGCGGTGTCTCCAGGAGAGGCGCGCCTCGACCCCACGCTAGACTGGACCCTTCTCGTCTCCAACGCTGGAGGGCCTAGATGCCGACCTCGCCACCCTCCGACCTGGGCCTTGCCGCCAGATCGGTCGCCTTCCACCCGACCGAGGCCGAGCTGCGCTCCTACACCGACGCGATGCCCCAGGCCCGGCGGACCGAGTACGGCAACCTCAACGTCCAGACCAAGGTCGTCTCCCGGTCCAAGGGGTCGACCTACGTGGTCACCGACCGGCCCTCCGAGCACAGCGACCAGACGATCGACCGCCAGGAGGGGGCCCGGCTGGCCGCCCTCCAGGACGAGTACATCCGCGGCCAGGACATGGTGGTGGTCGACGGCTTCGTCGGCCACGCCGGCCCCTACCGCACCCCGGCCCGGCTGGTCATCGAGAAGGCCAACGCCAATATCGCCGGCATGCAGCGGTTCCTCTACTACGACCCGGTCGAGGGCGACACCGGCCACGAGCCCGAGATCACCATCATCTACACCCCCAACCTGGCCGCCCCTGGCTACCCAGACGACCGGGTGATCGCCGTCGACCTCGACGCCGGCGTGACCCGCGTCCTCAACTCCGACTACTTCGGGGAGTCCAAGAAGGGCGGCCTGCGGATGTGGAACCGCAAGGTCTACGAGGGCGGCGGGCTGGCCATGCACGCCGGCTGCAAGGTCATCCCGACCTCCGACGGCTCCAAGACCATGCTGATCGTGGGCCTGTCGGGGACGGGCAAGACCACGACCACCTTCACCAAGCAGAACGGCTCCCAGGCGGTCCAGGACGACTTCATCGGGCTGTTCGCCGGGGGCAGGATCGTCTCCACCGAGGACGGCTGCTTCGCCAAGACCTTCGCCCTCTCGGCGGAGGACGAGCCGGCCATCCACGGGGCCGTGACCAAGCCCGACGCCTACCTGGAGAACGTCTCCCAGCACGGCGACAAGATCGACTTCTTCGACACCTCCTACACCCAGAACGGCCGGGCCGTGTTCAACATGCGCTCGATCGACAACTACCCGGCCGGCCGGGTCCCGCCGGCGTCGTTCCTGCTGGTCCTGAACCGCAACGAGAGCATCATCCCCGGGGTGGCCCGGCTCAACGTCGAGCAGGCGGCCGGCTACTTCATGCTCGGCGAGACCCAGGGCACCTCGGCCGGCGGCAAGGACGAGGAGGGCCGGTCGCTGCGGGTCCCGGGGACCAACCCCTTCTTCCCCCTCCGCCACGAGCAGCAGGGCAACCGGCTGGCCGAGCTGCTGGAAACCCACCCGCTCGAGGTGTTCCTGCTCAACACCGGCCGGGTCGGCGGACCCGAGGGGGACGACCGCTCCAAGAAGCTCCGCATCCCGCACTCGTCGGCCATCGTCCGGGCCATCGCCGAGGGCAGCATCACCTGGGACGACGACCCCGACTTCGGCTACCAGGTCGCCTCCGATGTGCCGGGCATCGACGACCTCGAGCTGCTCCAGCCGCGCCGGCTGTACGACCGCCAGGGCCGCGGCGACGAGTACCGCCGCCACGTCGAGCGCCTCAAGGCCGAGCGAGCCGACTACCTGGCCGAGTTCCCGGGGCTGGACGAGGCCATCGTCAAGGCCGTGTCCTGAAGGGGGTCCGGGGGGCTCATGGAGCGGAGCGGTAGCCCCCCGGAGGATCGGGAGCTGGGGGACCTCGGTGAGTTCGGGCTGATCGCCCGGCTCACCGGAGGGCTGGAGCCCGGGCCAGGGGTCGAGGCCGGGGTCGGCGACGACGCCGCCGTGCTCCTGCCCACCCCGGGGCACCGGCTGGTCGTCACCACCGACGTGCTCGTCGAGGGGCTGGACTTCACCGCCGAGCTGTCCGACCCCGAGGACTGGGGCTGGAAGGCGGTCGCCGCCAACCTCTCCGACCTGGCCGCGATGGCCGCCGAGGCCCGCTGGCTGGTGCTCGCCCTGACCGTGCCAACGGCGACCCCCGTGCCGACCCTGGAGCGGGTCTACGCCGGCATCGGCGAGGCCTGCCGGACGTTCGGGGTGTCGCTGGTCGGGGGCGACGTCTCCGCCGGCCCGGCCCTGTCCCTGGCCGTGACCGCCCTCGGGGAGGCCGAACGCCCGGTGCTTCGGTCGGGGGCCCGGCCCGGGGACCGCCTGGTCGTCACCGGCCC
>DATENJ010000668.1:0-3779 GCA_035275125.1 Actinomycetes bacterium
GCCAGTACGCAGACCAGCCGGGGCGAGCCGGGCAGCGCGGCCAGGGGGCTGAGCACGCTCGGGAGCACCGCCACCAGCCCCTGCGGAGTGGTGGTGGCGGCAAGGGCGGACAGCACCGGCTCGGCGACCAGGGTCACCTGGGCCCCGCGCTGGCGGGCCAGGTTGACCAGGCCGCCGTGACGGGCCGCGGCCCGTTCGGTGACCAGCAGGCTGTCGGGCGGGTGGCCGGCCTCCAGCGCCGCCCTGATCCCCTCAGGGCCCTCGAGCAGGAAGCGGCCGTCGGCCCTGGCCCGCGACGACGGCCGGGCGAGCTTGCGCGCCGCCCGCACCGCGGGGTTGCTGGGGCTGGTGATCACGTCCATCGGGGCCGCCGGGGGCTGCCCGTCAGGCCTTGTTCGACCCGTTGAGGCCCTCGCGGGCGCTGGTGACCAGGCTCGCGAAGGTGCGCGGGTCGGTGACCGCGATGTCGGCCAGGACCTTGCGGTCGACCTGGATGCCGGCCTGGCGGAGGCCGGAGATGAACCGGTTGTAGGTCATGCCCTCGGCCCGGGCGGCGGCGTTGATCCTGGCGATCCAGAGCGCCCGGAAGTCGCCCTTGCGCGCCCGGCGGTCGCGGTAGGCGTAGCGCAGGGAGTGCATGACCTGCTCGTTGGCGGCCCGGTAGTGGCGTCCCCGGCTGCCGCGGTAGCCCTTGGCCAGCTCCATGGTGGTGCGCTTGGCCTTGGCGCCGTGGACCGCCCGCTTGACTCTTGCCATCGGAGTTCTCTTTCGTTCGTCGGTTGGGTGCAGACCCCCGCTACAGGCCGAGCAGGCGGCGCACGGAACGCCTGTCCCCGGCGGTCACCTTGACCGTGCGGTTGAGGCGGCGCTTGTGGGCTGGGGTCTTCTTCTCGAGCATGTGGTTCATCCGGGTCTGGCGTCGGACCAGCTTGCCGGTCTTGGTCACCTTGAAGCGCCGTGCGGCGCCCCGGTGGCTCTTCATCTTGGGCACGGGGTCTCCTGGGGAACTATGGGGTGCGGGCGGGGGCCCTCCCGTCGGCCGGTGGCGCGGCCTTGGGCCCGCCCTGGGTCTTGCGGGGCGAGAACACCGTGATCATGTTGCGCCCGTCCTGGCGGGCCGGGCTGTCGACCTGGGCGAGCTCGACGAGGTCGCCGGCCAGCCGCTCCAGCAGCCGCCGCCCGAGCTCGGTGTGGGCCATCTCGCGGCCACGGAACATGATGGTGACCTTGACCTTGTGGCCCTGCTTGAGGAACCGCTCGACGTGGCCCTTCTTGGTCTCGTAGTCGTGCGGGTCGATCTTGGGCCGCATCTTCATCTCTTTGAGGGCCACCAGGTTCTGCTTGCGCCTGGCTTCCTTGGCCTTGATGGCCTGCTCGTACTTGAACTTCGAGTAGTCCATCAGCTTTACCACCGGCGGGCGGGCCATCGGGGCGACCTCGACCATGTCGAGGTCCTGGCTGCTTGCCATCCGCAATGCGGCCTGGGTGTCCATCACCCCGAGCTGCTCGCCGTCGGCGCCGACCACCCGGACCTGGGGGGTCCGGATCCGGTCGTTGATCCTGGGTTCAACGCTGATGCTGACATCCCTCCTCTGGGCTTTCGCCCAAACAAAAATGGCGGCGCAAGGGCCGCCCCACCTCTTGACCGGTGGTGTCGTGATGACCCCGTGGGTGCGAACGCCCAGAGGTGAGAAGCCCTCGCTTCTGCTTTGCTCTGATATGCAGTTGACGGGCCCGAAATTCCTCGGACCCGACCGAATCAACGCTACTGTAGCGTCGATTGTTCCCGCTGTCGACGCAGCCGGAGGAGCCCCGATGTCGGAGCAGGACCTGACCCCCGACCAGCTCGAGCAGCTGCGTGAGCAGCTGGCCTCGGTGTCGGCCGCCGACGTGGTCGCCGAGGCCGCCCTTTCGCTGATCGCGCTGGCCTATGTCCGTCTCGGGATCCCGCCCGAGCAGCACGAGCGGTTCCGCGACCTGGACCAGGCGCGGCTGCTGGTCGACGCGCTCGGCGGGCTGCTGGCGGGCACCGACGGCCGTCTCGGCGCTCCCGAGCCGAGCCTCCGCGACGCCCTGGCCAGCCTCCGCATGGCCTTTGCCGAGGTCGCCGCCCATCTGGAGGCCCACCCCGACCAGGACGCCGCCGGCCCGGCGGGGCCCGAGCCCGAGGACTCGGGCATCCTGCGCCCGCCCAGCGGCCTCTGGGTCCCCGGCCAGGACTGACGCAAAAGGCCCCGCCGCGAGGCGGGGCCCTGCGAACCTTGCGTGATGCCGGACGTCAACGAACCGAAGGCCCGTCCTGCTCCTGCTCCTTACGCAAGCGGCCGCACGTTCGAGGCCTGCGGGCCCTTGGGGCCGTCGGTGATCTCGAACTCGACGGCCTGGCCCTCGTTGAGGGTCTTGTAGCCGTCGCTCTGGATGGCCGAGAAGTGGACGAAGACGTCGTCGCCGCCGTTGCGGGCGATGAAGCCGTAGCCCTTCTCGTTGCTGAACCACTTGACGGTGCCTTCAGGCAACGTGCTTCCCTCCTGTCGACCCCCGGCGGCCTCGACATTGGTTGCTGAGGCATGTCGGCCGGGCCGCGCGGACTGTACCGCGACGCCAACTTGGGCACAAGCGCAGGTCAAAACGCTCAAACCGCCTGGTCAGGCGACGATCTTGGAGATCGGGAGCTCGAGGATGTCGAACGCCCCGGCGGTCTTGAGGGTGGGGATCAACCGGTTGACACCCGACTTGTCGACCACCGTCTCGACGGCGTGGAAGCCCGAGTCGGCGAGCTCGTTGACGGTCGGGGCCTTCATCGAGGGCAGCACGGCCAGCACCCGGGCCAGGTCGGCGTCGGCAACGTTCAGCTTGATCAGCACCTTGGAGCGGGCCGTGGCCGCCCCGACCAGCAGGGTGAGCAGGTCGTCCATGGCCTGGCGGCGCTCGGGGTCGGCGGCCGCCTCGGGGTTGGCCACCACCTCGGTGAAGGAGGTGAGCAGGGTGGCGATGACCACCATGCCGTGGCTCCGCAGGGTGGAGCCGGTCTCGGTGAGGTCGACGACCGCGTCGACGATCTCGGGCACCTTGGCCTCGGTGGCCCCATAGGAGGGGAAGATCCTGGCCGGGAGGCCGAGCTCGGTGAAGAACCGCCTGGTCAGGTTGGGGAACTCGGTGGAGACGCGCAGCCCCGGCTGGAGGTCCTTGGGCCGGGTGACGCCGAGGTCGCGGTGGACGGCCAGCACCACCCTGACCGGGTTGGAGGTCTGCTTGGAGTAGGGCAGCTCGGCCAGGCTGACCACCTTGGCGCCGGTCTCGGCGATCCAGTCCCGGCCGGTGATCCCGAGGTCGAAGAAGCCCTCCTCGACATAGCGGGGGATCTCCTGGGGCCGCAGCAGCGACACCCGCTCGACCCGGGGGTCGTCGATGGCGCCGTGGTAGTCGCGCTCGCTCCCCCGCTTGACGGGCAGGTCGGCGGCCTCGAACAGGGCCAGCGTGGCCCGCTCCAGGCTCCCTTTGGGCAGCACCAGCTTGAGCACGACGTTTCTCCTCCTCGTCAGTCCTGCTTGTCGATCGCTTCCAGCAGGCCGGCCATCTCCAGGGCGCCGACGGCGGCCTCGGCGCCCTTGTTGCCGGCCTTGCCGCCGGCCCGGTCGAGCGCCTGCTCCATGGTGTCGCAGGTGAGCACGGCGAACGCCACCGGCACCCCGGTGGCCCGGCTGACCGCGGCCAGCCCGGCGGCGGCCTGCCCGGCGACGTGGTCGAAGTGGGGGGTGGCGCCGCGGACGACCGCCCCG
>DATENJ010000669.1:0-2740 GCA_035275125.1 Actinomycetes bacterium
AACCGCCAGCTCGCCACCGACCTCCGCCACGGCGCCGCCTGGCTGGCCACCGGCGCCCTCCTCCCCCACCCGAGCCCCTGACCAGCCCCCGTCGCGGGGGTCAGGCGATCTCGGTGTCGAGGAACTCGCCCACCATCGAGGCCAGCCAGTCGGCCCGCTGCACCAGGGTGACGTGGGTGGTGCCGGGGAGCACGGCCAGGCGCGAACGGGGCAGGCCGACCGCGTCGCCGACCACCCCGCCTCCGAGCAGGCGGAAGATCTCCACGGTGTGCTCGGGCTGGACGATGTCGGAGTCGCCGATGATCAGCATGGTCGGGGAGGCCAGGCCCCGCACGTCCTCTGCCGTCCACTCGGGCAGGTCGGCGTCCATGTGGGTGACCTTCTCGATCAGCTTCGGCCAGTCGCCCGGGTTGGGGGCGACCCTGGCGTAGTCCTGCTCGAACGGCGTGCCGGCCAGGTGCTCGGGCTTCAGCTGGGCGATGCCGTCCAGCAGCCCGGGATGGAGCCCGTCGAGCCGGTAGCTGAACGAGGCCAGCACCAGCTTGCCGACCAGCTCGGGGTGCTCGAGGGCCAGCTGGAAGGCGACGGCCGACCCGGAGCTGTAGCCGAAGAGGTCGGCCTGGCCGATCCCCAGGTGGCGCAGGAACGCCGCGGTGTCGTCGGCCCAGGTCCGGATGCTCAGGGGCCGGTCGATGTCGGCCGTGTGGCCGTGGGCCTGCTGCTCGACGCCGATGACCTGACGACCCTTGGCCAGGGAGGGGATGATCCCGCCGAAGTCGACGCCGATGGTGGACAGGTTGCCGTGGAGCAGGACCAGCGGCCGTCCGCTGCCGTGGACCTCGTAGTACATCTGGAGGCCGTTCACCGGGGCGTAGCCGTGGCCGTTGGCGTCAGTCTGGGTGGTGGGCTCCGTCATGGGCGACCTCCTCGTCACTGGCTGGTCTGGAACAGCCGGCCGAGCCAGCCCTGCCAGGCCCGCTCGGCCTCGTCCGCGTCGACGCCGTCGGCGTAGAGGTGATGGCCGACGGCGACCATGCCGGTGTGGCCGCGGACGAACCGGTACAGGCCGTCCTCGGTCCGCACGCCCAGGGCCTCCGACGAGACATAGTCGACCACGCCCTCGATAGGGTCCAGTCCCTCGGGGGTGAGCCGGACCTTGTCGCCCTCGGTGACCGGGCCGTCGAGGCCGAGGCCGTCGTACAGCCTCGGCAGGATCTGCTCGAGGTCGCCGGCGTCGGGCACCACCGCCAGGACCGGCGCCGCCGCCCGCCCCCGGAACCAGGTCAGGTACTGGGCCAGCTGGTGCAGGTACATGTCCCAGCCCTTGTCGAGGGCGTCGTACTCGCTCTCCCAGTCGTCGCCGAGGACGCCACTCTGGACCAGCCGCAGCACGCAGGTGCCGTCGTCGCGACCCTCGATCAGCCACTCGAAGGCCATGAACGTCCCGCTCTCCGGATAGCCGCCCTGGTAGGCGAAGCGACGCAGCGGGTCCCAGGCGGTGACCGTGCCCTCCTCGGTGCTGGGGCCGATGGTCATGGCCGTCCGGCCGCCCTCGCGGGGCTCGATCTCGTTCCGGCCCATGAACCAGGCGTCGATCCCGGGTCCGGTGGCGATCGCCTCCCACACCTGCTCGGGTGTGGCCTGGAGGGTGATCTGCTTGCGTAGCTCGAACTCGCGCGGCATTGGCTAGAGCTCCTTAGTCTCGTCCTTGACACTCGGGTGAACTGCCACGACCAGGCGGTGGTCACGCCCGCCGACGGCCGTCGGGTCGTGGTACCTGGCGACCAGACCGGCGACCGCCCCGGCGAGCTCCTCGGCGAACGCGGCCCGGTCGGCCGCCGAGGCGAACCGGACCTCCCCGTCGACCGCGAACGTCGCCACCCGCTGCCGGGCCCTGGCCGCCCCGGTCATCAGGTCGCCGACGTCACGTACGAGCCGGGACGCCACCGCCAGCAGCCAGGCCGCCGAGACACGGTCCGGCGCGCGCCCAGGGTCGGGCTGAACCGAGGCCAGCGCCGCCGGCGAGATCACATACGACGCCGCCGTCGCCCGCAGCACCCGCTCAGTGCAGTTCCCCTTGCGCCGCTCCTCGATCAGCTCAACCAGCCCGTGCCGCTCCAGCGCCCGCAGGTGGTAGTTCACCTTCTGCCTCGACAGCCCGACCCGAGCCGCCAGCATGGTCGCCGACGCCGGCTCGACCAACTCCCCCAGCAACCGAGCCCGCACCGGATCGAGCGAAACCTCAGCCGCCGCCGGATCCCCAATCACCGCCACATCCAGCATGGGCGCCACCTTAGTTCCGAAGATAATTCTTGTCAAGACGACTAGAGTCGTCGGTGGGTGGGGTCGCGTCAGGCCTGGGGTGGTGGGCCGCGTCAGGCCCTGGGGTGGTGGGCCGCGCCAGGCCAGTGGGTCAGTTGGGGCTGTGGACGGCCGCGCGCACGTTCCCTCGCCGTTGGTTAGCGTCCCCCACCGGGGGACCTCGCGGGCTTCCGTGTCGGTGGATGCCGCTGCTATACTCGAACATACGTTCGAGCCAGGGGGTCGCCATGTTCGCCGACGCCGACCACGAGGTCATCGACAGCCCTGCGGCGCTCTTCCGCCATCTGTACGAGGAACATGGGGTCGAGGAGGCCCGCGACCTGGACCCGGACTCGGCTCCGCTCCAGTTCTGGCTCCGCCGCCACGCCGACCTGGAGCGCGCCCAGCGCGCGGCCCGCCGCCAGCCCGACTCACCCCT
>DATENJ010000670.1:0-7430 GCA_035275125.1 Actinomycetes bacterium
TCGACGGCGGTCACCTCGGCGCCGGTGACCACCTGGGCGCCGAGGCGGTCGGCCTCGGCGCGCAGGGCGGCGACCACCCCGTGCGGGTCGAGGAAGCCGTCGCGGGCGTGGAAGGTGGCGGCCAGGAGCCCGTCGGGGCGCAGGAACGGGACCATCTCCAGCGCCTCGCCCGGGGCCAGCCAGCGCACGTCGACGCCAAGGGAGCGCTGGAGCTCGAAGGCGGCGGCCAGCCCCTCCTGCCCGGCCTCGGTGCCGCACAGCAGCAGGTAGCCCGTCTGGTGGAAGCCGAGCAGGCCGCTGTCGGCGTCGAGGCGCTCCAGCTCGGCGATGGAGAAGGCCGAGAACTCGATGTTGGCCCTTGTGGTGAACTGGGCCCGGACACCGCCGTTGGCCCGCGAGGACGATCCCTGCCCGACCGAGGCCTCCCGCTCGAGGACCAGCACCCGGTCGACCCCGGCCAGGCGGAGCTCGCGGGCCACCGACAGCCCGATAACGCCGCCACCGACGACGGCGACGTCGACCGTCTCAGGCACGGCGACCCGGCCCGTCAGGCGACCGGGGCCAGGCGGGCCTTGGCCCGGATGGCCAGGTTCTCGGCCAGCCCGATCAGGCCGATCCCGAGCAGCAGGTGCACCACCTGGATGACCCAGTGGGCCGAGCCGGGGAACAGCTCCCGCTGGGTCAGGCCGACGATGGGCACGACCAGGCCCCAGACGGCGGCCACGGCGACCAGCCCGGCCGGCACCCCGGCCCTGGCGGCCAGGACGGCCTGGGTCCAGAGCCCGAGCACGAGCAGGATGCCAAGCAGCTGGTGCAGGTCGACCAGGCCGAGGGCGTTGCCGGTCCAGAACAGCAACCCGAGGGCGAGCTGGACCACCCCGACGACGCGGATGCCCATCTGGAGGCCGGTGATGGTGGATCGCATGCTGCTCCTTTCGGTGGACGGACGGGTCAGGCGAGCCAGCCGGGACGGACCAGGCCGGACTCGTAGGCGAACACGACCAGCTGGGCCCGGTCGCGGGCCCCGAGCTTGACCATGGCCCGGCTGACGTGGGTCTTGGCCGTGGCCGGGCTGACGACCAGCTTGGCCGCGATCTCGTCGTTGGACAGGCCGGCCGCGACCAGGCCCATGACCTCGCGCTCGCGGTCGGTGAGCTGGCCCAGCTCGGGGGCCGGGCGGGGCTCCCTGGCCCTGGTGGCGAACTCGGCCACCAGCCGCCTGGTCACCCCGGGCGAGAGCAGGGCGTCGCCTTCGGCAACGGCCCTGACCCCGCGGATCAGGTCGGCCGGCTCGGTGTTCTTGACCAGGAAGCCGCTGGCCCCGACGCGCAGGGCCTCGAACACGTACTCGTCGAGGTCGAAGGTGGTGAGGATGACGATGCGGACCCCGGCCAGCAGGTCGTCGGCGGCGATGGCCCGGGTCGCCTCGAGCCCGTCGACCCCGGGCATGCGGATATCCATCAGGACAACGTCGGGCCGCTCGGCCCGGGCCAGGCGGACCGCCTCGTCGCCGTCGGCGGCCTCGCCGACCACCTCGATCCCCTCCTGGGCGTCCAGCAGCGCCCGGAACCCGGCCCGGACCAGCGCCTGGTCGTCGGCCAGCACGACCCGGATCATGGCGATCCATCCTCGTCGAGGGGGAGGCGGGCCTGGACCCGGAAGCCGCCGCCGGGGCGCGGGCCGGTGGTGAGCTCGCCCCCGAGGGCGGCCACCCGCTCACGCATGCCGCGGATGCCGTTGCCGTTGCCGGTGGCGGCCCCCGGGCCGCGGCCGTCGTCGTCGACCCGCACCGTCAGGTCGTCGGCGCCGTAGCGGACGACCACGGTGGCCCTGGCCGGCCCGGCGTGGCGGGTGACGTTGGTCAGCGACTCCTGGACGATCCGGAAGGCGGCCAGGTCGGTCCCGGCGGGCAGGGGCCGGGGCAGCCCTTCGACCTGGGTGCGCACCTCCAGGCCGGTCGCGCCCGCCCCGGCGACCAGGCTGTCCAGCTGGGCCAGGCCGGAGGCCGGCGCCCGCGGTGGCGCCTCGTCGCCCTGGCGGAGCACGTCCAGCACCGACCGCAGCTCCCCAAGCGCGTCGTTGGAGGCCTGCTTGATGGCGACAAGGGCGGTGCGGGACTGGCCCGGCTGCTCGTCCATCAGGTGCAGGGCCACGCCGGCCTGGACGTTGATCAGGGAGATGTTGTGGGCGAGCACGTCGTGCAGCTCGCGGGCGATGCGCATGCGCTCCTCGCCGGCGCGCCGCCTGGCCTCCTCGGCCCGGGTCCGCTCGGCGGCCTGGCGGCGCTGGCGGGCGGCCAGGCCCACCTCGGACACCGAGAGCACCAGCAGCAGCCAGCCCAGGTGGGCGGCGATGGTGGCCGCGGTGGCCGGCGCGACCCGGTCGAGCAGGGCGGCGAGGGTGAAATAGGCGGCCAGGCCGACGACCGCGGTGGCCCACGCGAACCGCCTCGCCCCGCCGGTCACCGCGGTCCAGAAGGCCACGATCAGGGCCAGCCAGGCCGGCCCGTAGGGGTAGCCGAGGGCGAAGTAAAGGACGCTGGACGCCATGACCGCGGCCAGCACCAGCGCCGGGGACCGCCGCCGCCACAGCAGGGCCACCGGGCCGGCGGCCAGCAGCAGATAGGCCAGCAGGTCCAGTGCCTGGCGGTCCGGCTGGCGGTGGGCGGCGAGGGTGGTCAGGCCGAGCTGGGCCACCAGAACCAGCACGGCCACGGTCACGTCGGTGGCCCGGCCCGGGGGGACGATGCCGAACAGGCCCCGGTCCGGCCGGGTGGGAACCTCGCTGGCGCTGCGCATGAGAGAACGGTAGGCCACCCTGGCGGCGGTCGTCATCGACCGCCGGGTGCTCCTTGCCTACCCCGGCGGGAGTAGCGGGGCCGGTGGCCGCTACTCCCGCCGTCGCAGGAAGTCAGATGGAGTGCTGGTAGGCCCGGAAGGCGCGGGTGGCCAGCCAGGTGCAGGCGACGCACAGGGCGGCCAGCAGGCCGGCCCGGCTCAGCACCAGGCCCCAGTCGGGCGAGGCGGTGAGCGCCTCGCGGCCAGCCTGGACGGTCCACTCGACCGGGTTGTACCTGGCCACCGACTGGATCCAGCCGGGCACGAGGTCGCGCTGCATGAAGGCCGACGACAGGAAGGTCAGGGGCAGCAGGATGAAGTTGGAGGCGGCGATCACCGTCTCCTCCTTGCGGGCCAGCAGGGCCATGCCGTTGGACAGGGCGCTGAGCGACCCCCCGAGCAGGGCCGAGCAGCCGATCAGGACGGCCAGGCCGGCCAGGCCGCCCGGGAAGCGGGCCCCGACCAGCAGGCCGAGCCCGATCACGATCAGCGACTGGATCAGCGAGACGATCGCCAGCTGGACCAGCCTGCCGGTGATCAGCGACTGGCGCTTGACCGGCGAGACCAGGAAGCGGTCGATGACCCCCCGGTTGAGGTCCTCGATCACGCCCATGCCGGCCCAGCCGCCGGCGAAGGCGGCTGTCATGACCACGATCCCGGGAGTCAGGAAGTCGACGTAGGAGTCGGCCGCGAACCCGGGGATGTCGGCCGTTGACTTGAACACGGCCCCGAACAGCAGGAGCCAGATGATCGGCTGGACCAGCGTGATCGCGATCCACCAGGGCTGGCGGCCCAGGTTGCGCAGGTGGCGCATGGTCATGAACCAGGAATGGGTCAGGGTCGTGCTCATACGGGCTCCTCGGTCTTCCTGAGGCTGCGGCCGGTGTGGCGCAGGTAGACGTCGTCCAGCGACGGGCGGGCGATGGTCACCGAGGCGACCCGGACCCCGCCGGCCTCCAGCGCCTGGAGCACCGCCGGGACGGCCGCCGAGCCGTCGTCGGTCCGGGCCCGCAGGGAGCGGCCCTCGATGGTCACCTCCCAGATCCCGGGCACCCGGTCGAGGGCGCCGTGGGCCTGGCCGTCGGGCTGGGGGTCGTTCAGCTCGACCTGGATGGCGTCGCCGCGCAGCTCGCCCTTGAGCTCGTTGGGGGTGCCCTCGGCCACGATCCGTCCGTGGTCGACGATCGCCAGCCGGCCGGCCAGCCGGTCGGCCTCCTCCAGGTAGTGGGTGGTGAGCAGGATGGTCAGGCCCTCGGAGCCGGAGAGGTGGGCGATCTCGGCCCACATGTCGGCCCGGACCTCCGGGTCGAGCCCGGTGGTGGGCTCGTCCAGGAACAGCACCCGCGGGCGATGGATCAGGCCCATGGCGATGTCGAGCCGGCGCTGCATGCCGCCGGAGTAGCCGCGGGCGACCCGGTCGGCCGCCTCGGCCAGGCCGAACCGCTCCAGCAGCTCGCCGACCCTTGTGCGCAGCTCGGCGCCGCGCAGGCCGTACACCTGGCCCTGGAGGGTCAGGTTCTCCCGCCCGGTGCCCTCGAGGTCGACCCCGGAGCGCTGGGCGACCAGGCCGATGGACCGGCGCACCCGGTCGGGGCTGGCCAGCACGTCGATCCCGGCCACGCTGGCCTGGCCGCTGTCGGGCCGGGACAGGGTGGTGAGGATCTTGACGGTGGTCGACTTGCCGGCGCCGTTGGGGCCCAGCAGCCCGAACACGGTGCCGCCCTCGACCGAGAAGCCGAGCCCGTCAAGGGCGCGGACGTCCTTGTAGGTCTTGGTCAGCTCGCGGGCCTCGATGGCCGCGCTGGTCGGGGTCATGTGCTGCGCTCCTCGCTGTCGGGGGATTGCTTGAGGACCTGGCGGATGCGCTCCAGCGCGTCGTCGAGGATGGCCGCGCACTCGCGAACCTGGGCCTCGGTCAGCTGGGCCCGGCGGATCGCCTTCTGGGTCCGGTCGAGGAAGTACCACAGGCGGCCGTCGACGCTCTGGTCGTACCAGTCCCAGCGCTGGTCGTCGCCCCGGTCGCGGCGTGAGCGGTTCTCGTGGCGCTGCTCGCGGCGGATCTCCCGGGCGGCCTGCTTCAGCTCCTGCTTGAGGTCGCGAACCGTGCCCCGGACCTCGTCGCGGATCTCGCGGGCCAGGCCGTGCACCGAGCCGGCGATCTCGGCCTCCAGCTCGTCCAGCTCGTCGTGCCGGTCGGCCAGCTCGGCGCGGCCGGCGTCGGTGATCTGGTAGACCTTGCGGCCGCCCTCCCTGGTCTGGGTGACCAGGCCCTCGGCCTCGAGGCGCTGCAGCCGCGGGTAGATGGTGCCCGGGGAGGGGGCGTACAGGCCCATGAAGCGGTCCTCCAGCAGCCGGATCACGTCGTAGCCGTGGCGCGGGCTCTCCTCGAGCAATTTGAGCAGGTACAACCGCAACCGCCCGTGACTGAAGACCCGACTCATTGGGGAACCCCCCCGTGGGTTCCCCAAACCCCTCCGGGACTCATAGGCTCACCTCGGGGGCGCGGCGCAGGAGGGCGACGTGGCCGGAGGTGCTGGACGCCCGGAGCCGGCCGGTGCCGCTGCCGAGCCGCCCCCTGACCGCGTGCCGGCCCGGGGCCCGGTCGTGGTCGAGCTGCCCGAAGGCGCTGGCCACCTGGCCGGAGGTCGACTGGAGCTTGACCTCGAGGTCGCTGGCCTCGGGCACGCGGACGGTGAGGTCGCCCGAGACGCTCGACAGCTGGATGTCCCGGTCGCCCGACGGCCCGAGGTCCATCGCGATCGTCCCCGAGATGGTCCTGGCCCGCACCGACCCGCCGCCCTCGGCGACGGTGATCTCGCCCGAGACGGTGGCCGCCGACAGGTCGCCCCGGACGGCCGAGGCCTGCACCGCTCCCGAGACCGTCTCGGCCTCGGCCCTGCCGCCGAGGCCGGCCAGGGTGATCTCGCCGCTGACCGTCTTGGCCAGCACCGGCGCCCGCAGCCCGCCGGCCATCAGGCTGGCCGAGACCACGTGGAGCTCGACCCGGCAGTCGCGGGGCACGGCCAGCGTCAGCACCGCCTTGCGCTTTCCCCAGCTGGTCAGCCAGGCCAGCAGGCCGAGTCGGCCCGGACGCTCGTAGTCGATCGTCAGGACCCCGTCCTCGTGGCGGACCTGGAGCGGCTCCCCCTCCAGCTCCGACACCTCGAGGGTCGGCGGGCCGTCGCTGCCGACGACGCTCACCGCCCCCTCGATCAGCTGGACCTGGACCCGGTCGACCGGGTCGAGCTCACGCTTGCCGGGCTCGTCGATCGTCCAGCTGGCCATGGCGTCCCTCCTGCTCCATACTTGGCAATCCGCGATATATCTCGTTCTTGAAGACAAGATATATCGCGAGTTGCGGAGCTCGTCAAGTGGTGTGGAGGGCGCGGACCGTGTCGATGGTGTCGGCCTCATCGGGCCGCTTGTCCGGGCGGTAGCGCAGCACCCTGGCGAAGCGCAGGGCGAGGCCGCCCGGGTAGCGCGGGCTGCGCTGGAGGCCGTCGAAGGCGATCTCGACCACCAGCTCGGGGTGGACCCGGACCACATACCCGTCGGTGGGACCGTCGGCCAGCTCGAGCAGGCGCTCGGTCTGCCAGGTGAGCAGCTTGTCGGTGAGGCCCTTGAAGGTCTTGCCCAGCATCACGAACCCGCCGGAGGGGTCGCGGGCGCCCAGGTGGAGGTTGCTGAGCCAGCCTCGGCGGCGGCCGTGACCCCACTCGGCGGCCAGCACGACCAGGTCAAGGGTGTGCACCGGCTTGACCTTGAGCCAGCCGGCCCCGCGGCGGCCGGCCTCCCAGGTCGCGGCGAGCGACTTGACCATCACGCCCTCGTGGCCGCGGGCCAGGGTGTCGCCGAGGAAGGTGGCGGCCGCGGCCGGGTCGGCGGTGACCATGCGCGGGATCCGCAGCGCCTTCGGCACCACGGCGGCCATGGCGGCGTGGCGCTCGGCCCCGGCCTGGTCGAGCAGGTCCTGGTCGTCCAGGTGGAGCAGGTCGAACAGGAAGGCGGTGAGGGGCAGGGTGGCGGCCAGCCGCTCCACCTCGAGGCGGCTGCCGACCCGGCCGGCCGTGACCTGGAACGGATGGGGCCGCCCGCCGGGCTGGAGGGCGATGAGCTCGCCGTCGAACACGGCCGCCCGCACCGGCAGGGCGCGGGCGGCCGTCACCACCTCGGGCACCCGGGCGGTGATGTCGTCGAGGGTGCGGGTGAACACGGCCACCTCGGTCCCGGCCCGGTGCACCTGGACGCGGGCCCCGTCCAGCTTCCACTCGACGGCCGCCTCCCCGACCTTCTCCATCGCCGCCTCGATGGTGGGGGCGGTCGAGGCCAGCATCGGCTGGAGAGGGCGGCCGACCTCCAGGTGGAACTGGCGCAGCCCGGGCACGCCGGCGGCCAGGGCGACCTCGGCCACCGGGCCGAGGGCTCCGCGCAGCATCAGCGCCCGGCGGACCTCGGCCCCGGGGACCTCGGCGGCCCTGGCGATGGCCTCGACCATCACCCCCTCCAGCGCCCCCTGGCGCAGCTCGCCGGAGAGCAGCCCGATCAGGAACCGCTGCTCGGCCGCGGTGGCCCTGCCGAACAGCTCGGCCACCA
>DATENJ010000671.1:0-3561 GCA_035275125.1 Actinomycetes bacterium
TCCTCCGGGCTCCAGTACCTCCCGGCGACGGTCGCTCCTGCATCCTCCGGATTGGATGATCTGTGCCGGGCCGAAACTCATCCCAACCGGATGATGCCCGCCACCCGGCCCGGTGGGACGGTGGCATCCCGGAGCCCTCACCGCAAGGAGCGCGCGCGATGACCCTCAAGCACCCTAAGGGACCGCAGCCGCCGGCGAGCGACCTGTCGGTGGCCCCGCTCTTCACCCGTGAGGCGGCGCGCATCCCGCGCCACCACCTGGCCGAGGGCGAGCTGGCCCCCGACATGGCCTACCAGATCATCCACGACGAGCTGATGCTCGACGGCAACGCGCGCCTCAACCTGGCGACCTTCGTCACCACCTGGATGGAGCCCCAGGCCGAGCTGCTCATGGCCGAGTGCCTCGACAAGAACATGATCGACAAGGACGAGTACCCCCAGACGGCCGCGCTGGAGATGCGCTGTGTCGACATCCTCAGCCGTCTGTGGCACGCCCCGGACGCCGGGCACGCCACCGGCTGCTCGACCACCGGGTCCAGCGAGGCGGCGATGCTCGGCGGGCTGGCGTTCAAGCGGCAATGGCAGAAGCGGCGCCGCGCCGAGGGCCGGCCGACCGGCACGCCGAACATCGTCATGGGCATCAACGTCCAGGTGTGCTGGGAGAAGTTCGCGAACTACTGGGACGTCGAGATGCGCCTGGTCCCGATGGAAGGGGACCGCTTCCACCTCTCGGCCGAGGAGGCGGTGGCGCGCTGCGACGAGAACACGATCGGCGTGGTCGCCATCCTCGGGTCAACCTTCGACGGCTCCTACGAACCGGTGAAGGAGATCTGCGAGGCCCTCGACGAGCTCCAGGACCGGACCGGTCTCGACATCCCGGTGCATGTCGACGGCGCCTCCGGGGCGTTCGTGGCCCCGTTCGTCGACCCCGAGCTCGAGTGGGACTTCCGCCTGCCCCGGGTCGCGTCGATCAACGCCTCCGGGCACAAGTACGGGCTGGTGCACCCCGGCGTCGGCTGGGTCGTCTGGCGGGACGCCGAGGCGCTGCCCGAGGACCTCATCTTCTGGGTCAACTACCTGGGCGACAACATGCCGACGTTCGCGCTCAACTTCTCCCGGCCCGGGGCGCAGGTGGTCGCCCAGTACTACAACTTCCTGCGCCTCGGGTTCGAGGGCTACCGGGCGGTGCAGGGCTACGCCCGCGAGGTGGCCACCCAGCTCTCGTCCCAGATCGAGGCGCTCGGCCCGTTCGAGCTGCTCACCCGGGGCGACGAGCTGCCGGTGTTCGCCTTCACGGTCAAGGGCGACGTCGACAACTTCACCGTCTTCGACGTCTCGGCCGCGCTCCGCGAACGCGGCTGGCAGGTGCCGGCCTACACCTTCCCCGACAACCGTACCGACCTGGCCGCGCTCCGCGTGGTCGTCCGCCGGGGCTTCACCCACGACACCGCCGACCTGCTCATCAAGGACCTCAAGCGCCAGCTCCCCCGCCTGGAGAAGCAGGCCGCGCCCGCCCACGACGTCAGCACGGCCTCAAGCTTCCACCACTAGCCGCCCGGCTGGGTCGCGGTCGGGTGGCGCGGCTGGTACAGGCCGAGCTCGACCCCGCCGGGGAGGGTGATGGCCGTCAGCAGCCCCCACCCCTGGTCGCTGACCGGCCTGGCGACCTCGATCCCCTCGGCCTTGAGGGCGGCAACGGTGGCGGCGACGTCGTCGGTCATCAGGTAGAGCTCGGCCCGTCCACCGGCCTCGGCCGGGTGGACGGCGATCTCGGCCGGGGGCAGCGCGAAGATCAGCCAGCCACCGCCGGCGTCGACCGACCGGGTGCCGAGCACCTTGGCCAGCACCGCCCGGGTGGCCTCGGCGTCGTCGCTGTAGAGAATGGCGTGGGCGCCGTTGATCATGTGATTACCACCATCCTTGGCGTTTGGTCCATCGCAGCAGGATCAGGGACATGGCGATCATCACCGCCAGGACCACGGCGAGCTGGCCGACGTGGGTCTGGTCGTTGACGATCAGGTTCATCCCGTACACCGAGGACAGGGCGGTGATGGGGAGGGTGACGGCGGCGATCACCGCCAGCCGCTCGGCGGCGATCGTCATCTTGGTGTTGGTCCGGGTCTGGTAGAACTCGATCACGCCGTACAGGAAGTCCTTCTGGCCGTCGGCCATCCCACTGACCCGCGCGAACTGGTCGGCCAGGTCCGCGACCAGCGCCTGGGACGCGCCGGGGACGAAGCGTTCAAGGGACACCATGCGACCGTAGATCTCCCGGCTCAGGGTGGCCATCGTCCGGACCACCAGCAGCTCGTGCCGGGCGCGGAACAGCTCCTCGAGGAACTCCTCGGGATCGGGGATCACGTCGCCCATCAGCCGCTGCTCAAGGAGCCCGGCCTCCTGGGCCAGGGTGGCCACGAAGGACTCCTGGTGGCGGGCCACGGCCGAGACGATCGCGTACGACAGCTCGAACGACGTGGACACCCGCAGCCGCCCCGACTCGACCCGGTTGCGCACGGCCCGGGTCTCGCGGAGGGCGGCCTCGGGAGGGACCGCGGGGTCGGTCGGCCCGTGCACGGTGACCAGGAAGCCGGTTCCGACGAACTGGTCGAGCTCGACGTAGTGGACGGTGCCGCCCCGGCCGCGCTCGGGGGCGTGCAGCACGATGAACACGTGGTCGGAGTAGGCGTGGACCTTGGGGACCTGGTTGCGCTCCACGCAGTCCCGGACCGCCAGCCGGTGGAACCCGAACACCTCGGTGAGCACCCGGACGCCCTCCTCGTCACAGGTGGGGATGTCCACCCACACGAGGCCCTCCTGCATGGCGATCAGCAGCTCGAGCTCTTCGGCAGGTCGCTGCTCGACGCCGCCGTCGGCGACCAACCAAACGTCCATGACCTCGGCACCTCCCTACCTAGACGCTCCGGGAATTGCAGGCTGAGCTTGGCTGATCGGCACCGGCTCAGCCACCCCTGGGTTCCACGAGGTCAGGGGAGATCGTGGCCGCCGGGGGGACCGACACCCCGATGGCCAGGGTGGCGACACCGATCCCGGCCAGGGCCAGGAACGGCACGCGGTAGGAGCCGGACGCGTCGTACAGCGCCCCGGCCAGGACCGGGCCGGTGGCGGCCACCAGGTAGCCGACCAGCAGGGCCATGCCGGACAGGCTGGCCGCCGCCGCCGGGGTCGGGGCCAGCTTGACCAGCAGGGTGAGGGCGAGGGCGAACATCCCGCCGACGCCGAGGCCGAGGAGCGCCACCCACAGCCACGGGGCGGCCGCCGGGACCAGGCCGACGACGGCCAGCATGACCGTGGTCGTGCCGACGCTCAGGGCCAGCCAAGGCCGGTGGTCGCCGGTGCGGTCGGCGAGGGCGGGGACGGCCAGGGCCGAGAAGATCTGGGTGAAGCTGAACAGCCCGAGCAGCAGCCCGGCCCGTCCGGCGCTCCAGCCGGCGGCCACGTACAGCGACGGCAGCCAGGTGAGGGCGGCGTAGTAGAGCAGCGACTGGAGTCCCATGTAGAGGGTGACCCGCCAGGCGACGACGCTGCCCCAGGGTAGCCGGAC
>DATENJ010000672.1:0-4157 GCA_035275125.1 Actinomycetes bacterium
CGACGCGCTGCCGTTCCTGCTCGCCTGGCCGCTGGGGACGATGATGCGCAGGCTGCGCGAGTACCGGGCGGCGCTGGAGGAGCGCAACCGCCAGCTCGACCACGAGCGAGAGGCCAACGCCCGCCGGGCGGTGCTGGAGGAGCGGGTCCGGATCGCCCGGGAGCTGCACGACGTGGTCGCCCACCACGTGAGCGTGATGGGCATCCAGGCCGGGGTGGCGCGTCGGCTGTTCGACCGCGACCCCACCGAGGCGGTGGCTGCCATCGGCTCGGTGGAGACGGCCAGCCGCCAGGCCATCGCCGACCTCCAGCAGCTGGTGGGCGTGCTGCGCCGGCGGGAGGAGGGCGACGACCTGACGCCACAGCCGAGCCTGGGGCGGCTGCCCGAACTGGTCGAGCACATGCGCCAGGCCGGGCTGCGCGTCAAGCTCACGGTCCAGGGACTCCAGGGGTCGCTGCCGGCGGGGGTGGAGCTGTCGGCCTACCGCATCATCCAGGAGGCCCTGACCAACACCCTCAAGCACGCCGGGCGGGCCCAGGCCGGCGTGACGGTCCGCTACGGCAACGGGTTGGTCGAGCTGGAGGTCGTCGACGACGGGCAGGGGCCGCCAGCGCGCCGGCCCGGAACCGGAGGCAAGGGGCTGGTCGGCATGCGAGAACGGGTCAACCTGTACGGCGGCCACCTGGACGCAGGGGCGCGCCCGGGCGGAGGCTTCCGCGTGCATGCGGTGCTCCGGAGCGGCGGGCCATGACGATCACGCTGGTCCTGGCCGACGACCAGGCCCTGGTCCGCCGGGGCTTCCGGCTGATCCTGGAGGCCGAACCCGACCTGCGGGTGGTCGCCGAGGCCGAGGACGGCCAGCAGGCGATCGACGCGGTCCGTCGGCACCGTCCGGCCGTGGCCCTGATGGATATCCAGATGCCGGGGCTGGACGGCCTGGAGGCCACCCGCCGCATCCTCACCCGGGAGGACAACGCCACCCGGGTGTTGATCTTGACCACCTTCGAACGCGACGACTACGTCTTCCAGGCTCTGCAGCTCGGGGCCAGCGGGTTCCTGCTCAAGACGGCGCCACCAGAGGACCTGGTCACCGCCGTCCGGGTCGTAGCCGGCGGCGAGGCCCTGCTGTCCCCGTCGGTCACCCGCCGCGTCATCCAAGAGTTCGCCTCAACCCACCGCCACGTCCCCCGCTCCCCGGACCTGGACCGCCTCACCCAGCGCGAGCTGGAGGTGCTACGGCTGCTGGCCGAGGGGCTGTCCAACGCCGAGATCGCCGGCCGGCTCTACCTCAGCGAGGCCACCGTCAAGACCCACACCTCCAACGTCCTGGCCAAATTGGGCTTGCGCGACCGGATCCAGGCAGTGATCTTCGCCTACCGGCAGCGGCTCATCGAACCCTGACCTCGCCAGTACGGTCCCCCGGGTCGTGGGTCGTGGGTCCGTTTGACCGCATAGCGGCTGCGCGGCTAGGTTCAGGCCATGGTCAAGGTCAAGAGCGCCGTCACGGTGCTGCTCATGGTCGTTCTCCTCGGCATCGCGGCCTGCAGCAACGATAATGGCGACGAGGGCGGCGACGAGGCCGGCACGAGCGCCAAAAAGGGCAGCGAGCCAATTCTGATCAAGACGCGCGTGGCTCCCCTCAACGCGAGGGATGAGACGGTCGGGGAGGTTCTTTCCGGGTCCACCATCGGTACCTCAGCCTTCTGCACCGGGGGGACCTTCATCGATGGGCCGAAGAAGCCCCCGCTCGACTCGGTGGACAGGATCTTCCGCTGCTCTGAAGGCAACCTGACGATCACCTTCACCACGACAGGATCTGGCCTGGAACAACGCGGCGATTGGAAGGTCGTGAAGGGCTTCGGCAGCCTTGAGGGACTCGGCGGTGGGGGCCAGATGAGCGCGGTGTTCGAGTCGGAACGCGGGGGAGGCCAAGAGACCTTGACCGGGACAGTCACCCGATAGCTCAGCTCGGCTCGACCGACAGAACATGGTTGAAGACCTGGTGGGGATCCCATCGGCTCTTCGCTTCCTGGAGTTTCTTGTAGTTCCCGCCGTAGTACAGCTCGGACCATGGGACGTCTGACTGGTTCCACTCCTCTTCCAGAAGATCCGGGTCCGGCCAATTGATGTAGCAGCCGCCGGTCCGATCGTTGGGTACGGGAACGCCACCGGTGGCTGCGAACACGTCCCGATAAAGGGTTCGTGCCCATGTCAGGTGTTTTTCGTCCTCGTCTGGGTTGCCCCAGAAATTGCCCACCGAAAACAGCGCTACCGAGTCTCGCTCGGCGACGGCAGTGTCCTGCGGACTCAACGCGTTGATCTTCCCACCCCAAGTCAGGAATCCAGCAATGGCGCCACGCCATCCATAGTCGTCATTGGTCAAGCGTTCGAAAATCGTCCTGATCTGTGATTCGTCCAATGCGGATCGCAAGAACGCACCTTTGGCCTTGGAACGCAGTTGCGTCGCCGGTATGCCCGCCACGTCGGCTACCTCCGGAGCATGGAGCGTGGTGTACTGCCATGGCGCGTCATCTTGTGTCGTCTTCCTGCCGTTCGGCACATTTGCTGTCACCTCGGCGAAGTACGTGTCCAGCGCTTCGCTGCTTTGCGGCTGCGCGGGGTCGACCTGGCCGGCCAGTGTCACCACGCCGAATTCCTTGCGGAACAAGACCAGGTTGCCATTCACGGATGCCGCCGGGCTGCCGGGCGAACTGTTCCGTTCACACCAGCGCAGATAGTTGTTGACCAGCGTGGTGAAGCTCTCCTCGTCGAGGTCCGACCAGCGCCACGCAACGGAGGCCATCGTGTAACCGGAGGGCCGCTTCGGCAGAAGGAGTGTCGGGTCGTCGCCCTGCCCGTCTCGACTACGGAACCAGAATCTCGTCGCCACGCCGAAATTCCCACCACCGCCACCGGCGTGCGCCCACCACAGGTCACGGTGCGGGTCGTCCTCCTCGCGCGTAGCGGTCACCGCCTTCGCCTTGCCGTCCTCGCCGACCACGACGGTTTCCACCGCGTACAGGTGATCGGAGAGGAGGCCGTACAACCGCGACAACGGTCCGAAACCGCCGCCGGTCACGTGCCCTCCCATGCCAACACCGGTACAGCTACCTCCTGGCAAGGTCACGCCCCAGCGCATGTCCAGCGCTTGGTACACGCGACCGACCGTCGCCCCTGCCTCCACGGCAAATGCACGCCGATGGCGGTCGAAGTACACCGAATCCATCCGGCCGAGGTCGATCACGCACTGGACGGCGGGATCGTCGACAAGCCCCTCCACACAGTGGCCGCCACTGCGCACCGCGAGGTTCTTTCCGGAGGCAACGACCGCGTCGACCGCATTCAGCACCTGGTTCGTGTCGTCCACGACGAACACGCTGTCCGGTGTGCCGACAAAACGTCGGTTGTAGCCGCGTAGCTGCAAATCTCGGTAGAGCGGATCGCCGGGATTCACCTCCGCAAAATGATCTCGTGACGTCAATTCAGCCTTCATCAGCCGATCTCCAGACGTTGACTCTCCACGGGCAAGGCCTGCGTCCACCACAGCACGGTCATGCGGGCGATCGCTCCGGCCCACCCATCGACTTGATGAGCGTGCGGGCCGGCCTGCCGGCACCAGCGAGCCAGATCTGTAGGTCACCGCAGCTGCAACGTGCGTAGGTGACGACTCCCTCAGACGTACGGTGGTGGGACAGCACGACCAGCTCGTGCTCCGATTCGGCGGGAGCGCTCGTCGGGTTCCTGCCGCCTGCATGCCGCCGCATCAGCCCGGCGGGTCGCGCGGTCGTGGTCATCTGCGACACCTCCTCAATTCGGCACCTGGTCACCGTGCCGGCCCCTGCTGTGGGTGGGCTGCGGGTTCGCTGCGACTCCGGGATCTGCGATCCTGGCTGGCGAGCCGTCGGGAGGGTTGAGATGGAGTACCGGGTCCTTGGACCGGTCGAAGTGGAGGCGGACGGTCGGCCCGTCGCCATCGGCGGGCCCAAGCCGCGCTCGCTGCTCGTGTTGCTGCTGCTCAACGCCGGGCGGGTGGTGCCGACCAGCCAGGTGATCGAGGCGCTCTGGGGCGGACGACCACCCATGTCGGGGGCGACCAGGGTGCAGGGGGTGGTGTCGCAGCTGCGGGCGTCGTTCGCCCGGGCCGGGGTGACCGGCGG
>DATENJ010000673.1:0-2463 GCA_035275125.1 Actinomycetes bacterium
GCGCCCCCGGGGCCGAGGCGGTGCTGGTCGGGCGGGCCGTCGAGGCGGGCACGATCGCCGGGCCGCGGGTCCTGGCCTCCGGCCCGGCCGTGACCATGACCGGCGGCCACATCGCCTACATCGGCCGGGTCACCGACGGGCCCGACGCCATGCGGGCGGCCGTCCGGGCCAACCTGGCCCTTGGGGCCGGCTGCATCAAGGTGGTGGCCACCGGCGGCGTCCTGACCATGGGCATCGACCCTCGCGAGGCCGCCTACACCCAGCCGGAGCTGGAGGCCCTGGTCTCCGAGGCCCACCGGCTGGGGCTGACCGTCGCCGCCCACGCGATCGGCGAGGGCGGGGTGGTGGCGGCCCTGGCCGCCGGGGTCGACTCGATCGAGCACGGTATGTTCCTCGACGACGCCAGCATCGAGCTGTTCGGGTCCACCGGGGCCCGCTACACGCCCACCTTCTCGGCCCCGCACGGGATCCTCGGCGGGCCGAGCGTGCCCAGCTGGATCAAGGACCGGGCCCGCCCGGCCGCCGACGCCCAGGTCGCCTCGTTCCAGGCCGCCGTCCGGGCCGGGGTCCGGGTGGTCGCCGGGACCGACGCCGGCACCCCCGACAACCCCCACGGCGGGGTGGCCGGCGAGGTCGCCTTCATGGTCGACGCCGGCCTCGACACCCTGACCGCCGTCCGGGCGGCCACCGCCGAGGCCGCCGACCTGCTGGGCATGCCCGACCGGGGCGTCCTGCGCGAGGGGGCCCACGCCGACGTGCTGGTCGCCTCCGGCGACGTCGCCGCCGACATCACCGGTCTCCAGCGCCCGGTGGCGGTGTTCCAGGGCGGCCGCCGGGTGGTCTAGGCTGGACACGGTGTCTGTTGTGGAGGTGGTGCCCGGATGACGGTCGTGCAACTGCCCGAGGAGCTGGTCGCCCTGCGGGAGGCGATCCGCACCTTCATCCAGCGGGAGATCGCCCCCAAGGAAGCGCTGTACGCCCAGGAGATCACCGAGACGGGCACCTTCGCCGCCCTCCAGCAGGAGAAGAAGGCCCTGCGCAAGCGCTCGGCCGCCGAGGGCTACTACTCGCTGTTCATGCCCGAGGAGGCCGGCGGCGGCGGGGTCGGCTACCTGGGCCTGGTCCTGTGCGTCGAGGAGTGCATGCGCCACGGCCTGCTGCTGGCCATGCCCGGCGGGGTGCTGCCAAGCGTCGAGGGCCCGACCCCGATCCTGCTCGACGGCACCCCCGACCAGCAGGAGCGCTACCTCCAGCCGACCATGCGGGCCGAGCGGGAGGCCTGCTTCGCCCTGTCCGAGCCCGACGCCGGGTCGGACGCGACCCGGATCCGCACCCGGGCCGAGCGCGACGACGGCGGCTGGGTGATCAACGGCCGCAAGCACTTCATCACCCACGGGGCCGAGGCCGACTACGTGATCCTGTTCGCCGTCACCGACCCGGGCAAGGGCGCCCGCGGCGGCATCAGCTGCTTCCTGGTCGACGCCGACAGCCCCGGGTTCGAGGTCGGCCGCCGCCAGCGGACCATGTACGACGAGCACCAGGCCGAGCTGGTCTTCACCGACTGCCGGGTCGGCGCCGACGCCCTGCTGGGCAAGGAGGGCTACGGCTTCTACTCGGCGATGCGCTGGATCAACGGCGGCCGGGTGTCGATCGCCGCCATGGCCGTCGGGGTGGCCCAGCACCTGTACGAGCGGATGCTCGAGTACGCCAAGGTCAGGGAGGCGTTCGGGCGCCGGATCGGGGCCAACCAGTACGTCCAGGGGATGATCGTCGACACCCTGGCCGAGCTGACCCAGGCCCGGCTGCTGGTCTACGACCTGGCCGCCAGGCTCGACGCCGGGGCCGACGGCCGCCAGGAGGCGGCCATGGCCAAGTACGTGGCCACCGAGATGGTCGGCAGGGTGGCCGACCGGGCGATCCAGGTGTTCGGCGGCAACGGCTACATGACCGAGATGGGCGTGGAGCGCTGGGCCCGGTTCGTGCGGGCGATGCGCCTGTACGAGGGCACCAGCGAGATCCTCAAGACCAACATCGCCCGGACCCTGGGCTTGGACGAGCCGACCCGCGCCCCTGCGGCGGCGGGACCGGCCCCCACGCCGTAGGATCGGCCCATGCGACACTCACGAACCCGTTCGACCCTGCTGCTGGCCGCGGCCGCCTGGACCATCTGGGTGTGGTCGACCCGCATCTGGAACATCCTCAACGACCCCGCCCACGACGCCGCCTTCAAGACCGTCCACAGCCTGCTCGCCCTGGTCTCGGTCGCCTTCGGGGTCGCCATTGGCGTTGTCGGGCTGCGGATGCGCCGCGAGGCCCGCGCCTCCGAGATTGAGCCCGCCGGGCGCGCCGGGTAGGCTGAGCCGCTCGTCAACCTGGGGGGGTACCTGCGGTGTTCATCCGGATTCTTCGCGGACAGGCCTATGACGGTGCCGCGGCGCTTGCCGAGGTCAACCGCTGGCGCCA
>DATENJ010000674.1:0-2208 GCA_035275125.1 Actinomycetes bacterium
CGTCGAGTTCCGTGAGGTCGACCGGTTCGACACCGGCACCCGGCTGGCCCTTGTGCCCGCCTCCGCGGTCAAGGGGCTGGAGTTCGACCAGGTCGTGCTGGTCGAGCCGGCCGAGATCGCCGACCCTGCCCTCGGGCCGGCCGGTCTGCGGCGGCTCTACACCGCCCTCACCCGGGCCGTGCTCGGCCTGACGATCGTCCACGCCAGGCCGCTCCCCGCGGTCCTCGGGGCCGCCCCACGGGCCTAGCCGGCGGCGCCGCCGGCAGTTCGGTCAGCGGCCCTCGTACTTGTCGGGCAGGATCAGGTTGATCACGAAGGTGACCACGCTGATCACCAGGGCGCCGAGCAGCGCCGACCAGAACCCGTCGACCTCGAAGGCGAGGTCGAACTGATCGCCGATCCAGGCGGTGAGCAGCAGCATCAGGGCGTTCACGACGAAGGTGAACAGCCCGAGGGTGAGGATGAACAGCGGGATGGAGATCAGCCGCACGATCGGGCGGACGATGGCGTTCACCAGCCCGAAGATGACCGCCACGAAGAGCAGGGTGAGGAGCCGCTCGCTGGTCGTCCCCGGACCGAGCGAGATGCCCCCGATCAGGCCAGCGGCCACGGCCAGCGCGACCGCCCCGGCCAGGATTCGCGTGATGAACCGCACCGGACACCTCCATCCCGAAGCCCCTGTCCAAGCACAACAGGGCGACCATACCAAGCTCCCCCCCTCCCTGGCCTTGGCCTCGCTACCGGCCACCAGCAGGAGCGGAGCGGCAGTGCGACCCTCCAGCCCGGGCGGCAGGTGCTCCCGCGGCAGCGGCCCGTTGTTCATCAGCCGGTAGAGATGCGGATGCTCAAGCGCAAACCGCCGGTACGCAGCCGCCAGGTCCACGCTGTTAGCCTGTCAACCCCTCAGTTGGCCGGGGTCGAGGCCAGGGAGAACTCCTCGCCGGCGGCGACCAGGGCCGAGCCGATCACGGTCGAGGCCCGGGGGCCGAGGCGGAGGGCGGAACCGGGGTGGGGCGGGGGTGGGCGGATGTCGGCCACGCCCAGGGCGACCAGGGGATCGAGGAAGGCGGCGGCCACGGCGCGGGGGAGCCAGTCGTCGAGGTCAAGTTCCAGGGCGTTGGCGACGGTCTCGACCAGGCCCTGGAGGCCGACATCGACCCCGGCGGGCAGGCCGAGCAGCAGACGCAGCACCCACAGCCGGCCGCCGACAAGGGCCTCGACCCCGGGGCCGCCGCGCAGGAACACCGGCCAGGGGACACGATGGCACCAGGCGGCGTAGACCAGGCCGGACCGCAGACCACTGTCGATCTGGGCCCAGGCGTGGCGCAGGCTGGTCGTCTCCAGTCGGTCGGCCCGGACGCGGAGCAGCCCGACACCCTCCCCCACCGCCCGCAGCAGCTCCACCGCCTCGCGCTGGGTCACGCCAGGGGCTGGGCCGCCGCCGGGTCCTCTGGGGGCGGTGAGCCCGGTGGCCCTGGCGGCGATCCGGGCCTCGGCGGCGGCCAGGCGGCCGTCGGGGAGCAGGGCAAGCCCGTGGCGTTCGGCAACGAGCTCGACCAGGATGTCGAGGCGGGCGAGCAGCCCGCGGTCAGGAGTCGGCACGGCGGTTCCCTCCGGGTGTGGCAGCTGGGGCGGCCGCAGCCTTCCACCCCGCCCCACCGACCAGAAGAGGGTCCCGCCAATCTGTGGACAACCCGCCGGATCCTGAGCCCCGACCCGGCGAGGGGCGGCCGCAGGCATGACGTGAAACCTGGCCCTGCGCCCGCGATAGATTGGGGCCATGGAGCGGGACCGGAACGCACGGACGCCGCCCGGTCGCGAGGACATGCGCGGGCTCCGGGGCGCGACCCTCACCGCGCGGTTCCTGTGCGAGCTGGCCATGCTGGCCGCCCTGGCCTTCTGGGGCTATGTCGTCGGCGACGGCGTGTGGGCCTGGCTGCTCGGCATCCTCGCGCCGGTGGTGGCCGCCGCCGTCTGGGGCACGTTCGTGGCGCCCCGGGCCAGGCTGCCGGTGCCGGCCACGGTCCGGGTGGGGATCGAGCTGGTGCTGTACGCGGCCGCGGCCGCCGGCCTGGCGGCCGCCGGTCAGCCGGTGGCGGCCGTCGTGCTCGGGCTCGCCGGCCTGGTCACCTCGCTGCTCAACGAGGTCCAGGAGCGCCAGGCCGGCCCGGACGTCCGCCGCCGCTAGGAACAAGGCCCCGCGGCGAG
>DATENJ010000675.1:0-11595 GCA_035275125.1 Actinomycetes bacterium
CGGCACCCCGTTCTTTGTCTGGATGAACACCACCCACATGCACCTGCGAACCCACCCCAAGCCCGAGAGCGTCGGCCAGGCCGGTCGCTGGCAGTCGCCCTATCACGACACCATGATCGATCACGACCGCCATGTGGGGCAGATTCTGGACGCGGTCGACGCGCTCGGCATCGCCGAGGACACCATCGTCATCTACTCCACCGACAACGGCCCGCACATGAACACCTGGCCGGACGCTGGCATGACCCCGTTCCGCAGCGAGAAGAACACCAACTGGGAAGGCGCCTTCCGGGTGCCGCAGATGATCCGCTGGCCAGGCAGGATCCCAGCGGGTGTGGCGTCGAACGAGATCGTCAGCCATCACGACTGGCTGCCGACCTTCCTCGCCGCCGCCGGTGAGCCCGACATCGTCGACAAGCTCAGGAGCGGGCACACGATCGGTGACATGACCTACAAGGTGCACATCGACGGCTACAACCTGCTGCCGTATCTGACCGGCGAGACCGACAAGAGCCCCCGGCCGGGGTTCGTCTACTTCTCCGACGACGGCGACGTGCTGGCCCTGCGCTTCGACAACTGGAAGGTCGTGTTCATGGAGCAGCGGGCGCAGGGGACGCTGCGGATCTGGGCCGAGCCGTTCGTCGCCCTGCGAGTTCCCAAGCTCTTCAACCTGCGCACCGACCCGTTCGAGCGCGCCGACATCACCTCCAACAGCTACTACGACTGGTTCATCGACAACGACTACATCGCGTTGGCGGCCACCGCCGTGATGACCCAGTTCCTGGCGACCTTCAGGGAGTTCCCGCCACGGCAGAAGGCGGCCAGCTTCACCATCGACCAGGTCGTGGCCAAGCTCGAGAACGCCCTCACGTCGGGCCGCTAGCGAGGGGCAGGATCATGGGACAGCCGCTGGCCTCCTGGACCGACGGCGCGGCCAGGGCGGCGATCGTCGAGTTCGTCGAACGTGTCAGCTCACCCGGTCGGGACGACCATGTCCCGCCGGCCGAACGGGTGGCCGTGTTCGACAACGACGGCACGCTCTGGTGCGAGAAGCCGATGCCGATCCAGCTCGACTTCACGATCCGTCGTCTGGCGGAGATGGCCCAGGACGACCCGGCGCTGCGGGAGCGCCAGCCGTACAAGGCGTCCTTCGAGCAGGACCGGCACTGGTTCGGTGCGGCCATGGTCAAGCACTACCAGGGTGACGACAGTGATCTCGCCCTGCTCATGGGGGCCGTGGAGCGGGCGTTCGAGCTGATCTCGGTCCAGGACTACGACCGTCGCGTCTCCGGCTTCTTCGCCGATGCGCGGCACCCGACGCTGGGACACCCCTACCTCGCCTGCGGGTACGTGCCGATGGTCGAGCTGCTCCAGTACCTGGAGGCGAACGGGTTCACCACCTACATCGCGTCTGGCGGCGACCGGGACTTCATGCGGCCGGTGGCCGATCAGCTCTACAGCATCCCACCGGAGCGGGTGATCGGGAGCGCGCTGGGCTTGACCTACCGCGAGGAGGGCGACAGCGGCGAGCTGCTGTACAAGGCGGCGATGGAGTTCTTCGACGACGGCCCGGAGAAGCCGGTGCGGATCTGGAGCCGCATCGGCCGCCGCCCCCTGCTGGCCTTCGGCAACTCCAACGGGGACATCCCGATGCTCGCCTTCGCCGGCGGCCCGGACCGCCCGGCCCTGCGCCTGCTGCTGCTCCACGACGACGCCGACCGCGAGTTCGACGACCGCGGCGGCGCCGAACAGGCCCTTGAGCGAGCCGACGCCGACGGCTGGACGGTGGTCAGCATCAAGGACGACTGGCGGGTCGTCTTCGCGGGGACAGCGCCGTGACCAGCCAGCAGACCGGTGACGCGCCGCCGGCCGCGGGGGCGTCGGCCAAGGAGATGGTGTGGATCCCAGGCGGGAGCTTCACCATGGGCTCCGACCACCACTACCCGGAAGAGGCCCCCGCCCACCAGGTCACGGTGGTCGGGTTCTGGATCGACCGGCACACCGTCACCAACGCCGAGTTCGCCCGCTTCGTCCGCAAGACCGGCCACCTCACCGTGGCCGAGCGCCCCGCCGACCCGGCCGACTACCCCGGCGCCAGGCCCGAGCTGCTGGTCCCCGCCTCGACGGTGTTCCGCAACCCCGGCCACCCGGTCGACCTGGGCGACCATTACAACTGGTGGACCTATCTGCCGGGGGCCGACTGGCGTCATCCGCGGGGGCAGGGCAGCTCCATCAGGAAGCGGCCCGACCATCCGGTGGTCCATGTCGCCTGGGATGACGTCGAGGCCTATGCGACCTGGGCCGGGAAGCAGCTGCCAACCGAGGCCGAGTGGGAGCTGGCCTGCCGCGGCGGCCTGGAGGGAGCGGAGTTCGCCTGGGGTGACGAGCTGAACCCGGGCGGCCGCTGGATGGCCAACACCTGGCAGGGTGAGTTCCCGGTCCAGAACCTGGAACTGGACGGCTACGCGGGCACCGCCCCGGTCGGCCAGTTCCCGCCCAACGGCTACGGCCTGTCCGACATGATCGGCAACGTGTGGGAGTGGACCAGCGACTGGTATCAGGCCCACGCCGACGCCGCCCACGGCTGCTGCACACCGGCCAACCCGCGCGGCGGGAACCGGGACCAAAGCCGCGACCCCCGCGACACCGCCGCGATCCCCCGCAAGGTCATGAAGGGAGGGTCCCACCTGTGCGCGCCCAACTACTGCCGGCGCTACCGCCCGGCCGCGCGCATGGCCCAGCCGGTCGACACCGGCACCTCCCACCTCGGATTCCGCTGCATCCTCCGACCCCAGCAGGACGAGCGGGGGTAGGCTGGCGCTCCACCACCCCGGTAGGCTCTCCCGATGCCAACGTGCCATGTCTGCCGGCTGGACAACCCCGCCGGCGCCCGGTTCTGCAACGCATGTGGCTCCCCGCTCGACGGGGAAGCACGCCCCCTCCGCCAGGAGCGCAAGGTCGTCACGGTGCTGTTCGCCGACCTCGTGGGGTTCACGGCGCGCTCCGACCGGATGGACCCCGAGGACGTGCAGCGGCTCCTCCAGCCGTACCACGCCCACCTGCGCTCGGTCCTCGAGCGGCACGGCGGCACGGTCGCGAAGTTCGTGGGCGACGCGGTGATGGCGATCTTCGGCGCGCCCGTCGCCCACGAGGACGACCCCGAGCGCGCCGTCAGGGCCGCCCTGGCGATCCGTGAGGACCTTGCCGCCGACGGCGACCTCGAGGTCCACATCGGCATCACCACCGGCGAGGCGCTGATCACCCTCGACGCGAAGATCGAGCGAGGCGAGCACACGGCCTCCGGCGACAGCGTCAACACCGCCGCCCGCCTGGAGTCGGCCGCACCGGCCGGCAGCATCTTTGTCGACGAGGCGACTCGCCGGGCGACCGAGCGGTCGATCGAGTTCGACGACGCGCCACCCGTGGTGGCGAAGGGCAAGAGCGACCCGATCCGCGTGTGGGACGCGGTCCGGCCCCGCACGCCGGTGGCCGGCCGCCAGGCGAGCGACACGCCGCTGGTGGGTCGCGAGCAGGAGCTCACGCTGCTGCGAGGGACGTTCGATCGTGTCCAGCGCGAACGCGAGCCGCAGCTCCTCACCCTTCTCGGGGTCCCCGGGATCGGCAAGACGCGGCTCGTGTCGGAGCTCGCCCGCGAGCTTGACCGCCATGGCGACTGGCGCTGGCTGGAGGGCCGTTCCCTGCCGTACGGCGAGGGAGCCACCTTCTGGGCGTTCTGCGAGATCGTGCGAGCGTTCACGGGTGTGCTCGACTCGGACGGCGACGAGGGGGCGACACGCAAGGTCCACGGCGCCGTCGCGAGTGTCGTCCCGGAGCCGTCGGAGGCCGCGTGGCTCGAACGGCATCTGCGGCCGCTGGTCGGGATCGACACCGACGATCTCGGCTCCGGCGACCGGCGCGGCGAGGCCTTCGCCGCCTGGCGGCGGCTGCTGGAGGCGCTCGCCGAGGAACGACCCCTCGTCCTCGTCTTCGACGACCTGCACTGGGCCGACGATGCGTTGCTCGACTTCGTGGATCACGTCGTCGACTGGGCCAGCGGCGTCCCGATCCTGGTGCTGGCGACGGCCCGTCCCGATCTCCTCGACCGTCGGCCGGGTTGGGGCGGCGGACGCGCGAACGCCACCGCGATCCGGCTCTCGCCGCTGTCCCCGGAGGAGACGGCCAGGCTCTTCAACGCCCTGTTCGCGGGATCGGGCGCACCCCGGGAGATGCGGGCCGACCTCCTCGAACGCGCTGGCGGCAACCCCTTCTACGCGGAGGAGTTCGCTCGCATGGTGGTGGACGGGCGCGGCGACCGGGCGCTCCCCGAGTCCGTCCAGGGATTGATCGCCGCCCGCCTCGACGGTCTGGCCCCGGACGAGAAGGAGCTGTTGCAGAACGCGGCGGTCGTCGGGAGAGTCTTCTGGGCCGGGCCCCTCGGCGAGGACCGGCCGCGGCTCGAAGAGGCACTGCACGCGCTCGCTCGCCGCGAGTTCGTGCGCCGCGAGCGGCGCAGCTCGATCGCGGGCGAGACCGAGTACAGCTTCCGCCACGCGCTGATCCGCGACGTCGCCTACGAGCAGATCCCAAAGGCTCGCCGCGCCGAGAAGCACCTCGCCGCGGCCGGATGGATCGAAGCGCTCTCCCGTCGTGAGGACTACGCCGAGATGCTGTCGTCGCACTACCTCCGCGCCGTCGAGTACGCCGGCGCTGGTGGGGTCGTGAGCGAGGAGCTCGTCGAACGAGCGGTCAGGGCGCTGCGCGACGCCGGCGACCGGGCCCTGTCGCTGCATGCCTATCCGCTGGCGGCCGGGTTCTACGAGCGCGCCATCGTCCTGCAGCCCGACGGAGCGCCGGGTGCCCGCCGGGAGCTGCTCCTGGCGCTGGGCGACGCGCTGGCTCGGGCCGGCGATCAAGCGCGGGCAAGGGAGACGTTCCTGACGGCCGCCGAGCTCGCTCGCCGCTCCGGCTCGGCCGAGCATCTGGCTCGAGCGGCGCTCGGGTACGGCGGACGGTTCGTCTGGTCCAGGGCCTGGGGCGACCCGCACCTCGTCCCCCTCCTCGAGGAGGCCCTGGCGCTCCTGGACGACACGGACGGCGACCTGCGCGTGCGTCTGCTGGCGCGGCTGGCCGCGGGCCCGTTGCGCGACACGACTCCACTCGAGCCACGCGAGGCGATGAGCGACGAGGCGTTGCGCATGGCGCGGCGGCTCGGGGACCGCGCCGCGCTGGCGTACGCGCTCGAGGGCCGGCACGGCGCGAACATGTACCCAGGAACGGTCGATCGGCGCAGGGCGATCGCCGAGGAGCTGATCGCGGTCGCGGAACAGATCGAGGACACCGAACGGGCCTACGCGGGGCACGAGTACCGCTTCCACGCACTGCTGGAAACCGGGGACGTCGTCACCGCTCGCCAGGCGTTCGACGCCATGACGCGGATCGCCGAGGAGCTTCGGCAGCCCGCCCAGCTCTGGTTCGCCGGGGTCAACCGGGCCAAGCTCGCGCTGTTCGAAGGGCGGTTCGACGATGCCGAAGACCTGATCCGTGCGGCGTTCGAGCTCGGCCAGCGCGACTGGACGGCCAATCCGCAGATGGCGTTCGACCTCCAGATGTACCAGCTGAAACGCGAGCGCGGGCTGCTGGGTGAGATGGTGGACGTCGTCGAGCGCGCGGTCGAGGCGCACCCGGCCTACCCCGTCTGGCGCTACGTCCTCCTCGACGTCGACACGGAGCTGGGCCGCGAGGACCGGGCGCGGGCGACCTTCGAACGGCTGGCCGCCGAGGGCTTCCCGCTCTATCTCGAGATGCAGTGGCTGTTCGGCATGAGCCTGCTCCCCGAGGTCTGCCGGTACCTCGACGACCCCGACGGGGCGAGCGCCGTGTACGCCCAGCTGCAGCCCTTCGGACGCCTCAACGCCACACTGCCACCCGAGCTCTGCCGAGGGTCGGTGTCGAGAGGCCTCGGGATCCTCGCGGCAACGATGGCCCGGTGGTCAGAGGCCGTGGAGCACTTCGAGGTCGCGGTCCGCATGAACGCCGAGATGGCGGCGCGGCCGTGGCTCGCCCACACGCAGTACGACTACGCGCGGGCGCTCCTGCGGCGCGGGGAGCCCGGCGACCGCGGGCAGGTGGCGGAGCTCCTGAGGGCGGCGGCGGCCTCCGCTCAGGAGCTCGGCATGCGCTCGCTGGCCGACAAGGTCTCCTCGCTCGGCTGAGCAGGCACCAGGCCGGCGGTGGCCCGGCGGTAGCGGTCGGCCAGGGTGCGGAGGTGCGTGACCAGCTCGGGCGGCTCACCGACCTCGAAGTCGGCACCCAGCATGCCCAGGTAGACAGCCAGCGTCTCGAGGGTGTCGGCGCCGGTGTCCAGCAGGCAGGTCCCCTCGTCGACCACCTCCACCTCCCCGGCCGCCGCCGGGACCCGCCGCCGGATCTCCTCGGCCGGTGCGTGGACCAGGACCCGGGCGTGATAGCGCCAGGCGGCGGCCGACACCCGCCGCGAGACGTAGGCGGCCAGGTCGCCGCCCTCGGGCAGCTCCCGCGGGGTGAACCGCTGGCCGGTCGGTGTCACCGTGGCCGGCTCCACCCGGTCGACCCGCAGGATCCGCCAGTCCTCCCGGTCCAGGTCCCAGGCCACCAGGTACCAGCGCCGCCCCCAGCTCACCAGCCGGTAGGCCTCAACGGCACGCCGGCCCACCGTGCCGTGGTGGTCCCGGTAGGCCAGGCGCAGCCGCTCGCGGTCACGGCAGGCGACGGCCAGCAAGGCCAGCACAGCCGGGTCCACCCGGGGACCGGGGCCATGGCCGGGTATCGGCAGCGTGGACGCCTGCACGGCCTTGACCCGGCGGCGAAGCCGGGTGGGCAGCAGCGGCTCCAGCTTGGCCAGAGCACCGAGGGAGGCCTCCTCGATGCCGCTCACCCCGGCGGCGGCCGTTCGCAGGCCGACCGCCACCGCCACGGCCTCCTCGTCGTTCAGCAGCAGCGGGGGCAGGGCCGCGCCCGCCCCGAGCCGGTACCCGGGCACGCCTCGCGTCGCGTGCACCGGGTAGTCCAGGTCGCGCAGGCGCTCGATGTCGCGTCGGACGGTCCGGGCATTCACGCCGAGCCGTTCGGCCAGCTCGGCCGCGGACCAGTCCGGCCGCGTCTGGAGTAGCGACAGCAGCCGCAGCAGCCGGGCCGAGGTTTCCAACATGGACCCAGTCTGCCAGCAACCTAGGACTGTTTCTGACCTAACCGGCTCCTAGGATGGCGCACATTCGGCGACCAACCGGAGAGGAGACCATCGATGACCGACGCCACCATCCGGCCGTTCCGCATCGACGTGCCCCAGGCCGAGCTGGACGATCTGACCGAGCGGCTGGCCCGGACCCGCTGGGCCAACGAGCTGCCCCTCGACACCAGTGGTCCGCAGACGGGCCCGGTTCCACCCGGCTGGGAGTACGGCGTCCCCGTCGGCTACGTCAAGGACCTGGTCGAGCACTGGCAACACGACTACGACTGGCGCGGGTGGGAGGCAACGCTCAACGGCCACCCCCAGTTCACCACCACGATCGACGGTCAGCGCATCCACTTCCTGCACGTCCGCTCCCCCGAGCCGGACGCCATCCCGCTGATCCTGACCCACGGCTGGCCCAACACCTTCCTGGAGTACCTGGACCTGGTCGGGCCGCTCAGCGACCCGAGGGCGCACGGCGCCGAGGCCAGCGACGCCTTCCACGTGGTCGTCCCGTCGCTGCCCGGGTTCGGCTTCTCCGGGCCGACCACCGAGCCGGGCTGGGACGCCCAGCGCACCGCGCTCGCGTGGGCCGAGCTGATGCGGCGGCTCGGCTATGACCGGTACGGCGCCCACGGCAACGACGCCGGCGCCATCGTGGCCCCCCTCCAGGGACGCGCCGACCCCGACCACGTCATCGGGGTGCACGTCAACCAGATCTTCTCCTTCCCCTCGGGCGCCCCGGGCGAGCTGGACGGCCTGACCCCCGAGGAGCTGGGCTACCTGGGCTTCCTACAGGGCTTCGTGGAGCGGGCGGTCCACGACAAGCTCCAGGCCGCCCAGCCCCAGACCGTCGCCCACGCGCTGGCCGACTCCCCCGCCGGGCAGATCGCCTGGAGCGGCCAGCTGTTCGGCGACGCCCTGAGCAAGGACCACATCCTCACCAACGTGGCCATCTACTGGCTGACCAACACCGGGGCGTCGGCGGCCCGCTTCTACTACGAGAACCAGCACGCCAGCCACCCGACCGAGCCGACCACCGTCCCCATGGGCCTGGCCAGCTTCGCCTTCGACTTCCGACCGATCCGCCGGTTCGCCGAACGCGACCACGCCAACATCGTCTCCTGGAGCGAGTTCGACCGCGGCAGCCACTGGGCCGCCCACGACGCCACCGACCTGCTCATCGCCGACCTGCGCCAGTTCTTCGCCCGGTTCCGCTGACCTACCGCACGTCCGCGTTTCGACAACCGGTTGTCAGCGCTCGATGGGGACGCCGACCAGCGAGCCCCATTCGGTCCAGGAGCCGTCGTAGTTGCGGACCCTGGGGTAGCCGAGGAGCTCGTGCAGGACGAACCAGGTGTGGGCGCTGCGCTCGCCGATGCGGCAGTAGGCCACCACCTCGAGGTCCGGGGTCAGGCCCTGGCCCCCGTACAGGCTGCGCAGCTGCTCGGCCGGCAGGAAGGCGCCGGTCTCGGGATTGACCGCCTTGCTCCAAGGGATGTTGGCCGCCCCGGGGATGTGGCCGCGGCGCTGGGCGCCCTCCTGAGGCAGGTGCGGCGGCGCCATGATCTCGCCGTCGTACTCGGCCGGGGAGCGAACGTCGACCAGCCCGACCCCTTGCCGGCCGAGCGCCTGCTCGACCTGCCCGCGCAGCGCCCGGATCTCCTCCGCCTGGCCGTCGACCCGGTAGCCCTGGGTGGGCGTGACCGGCAGCACCTCGGTGGTGAGCGGACGGCCCTCCAGCTCCCAGGCCTTTAGGACATTGGCCGGCTGGTGATCCCGGCGCCGAGCGCGGAGATGACGACGCGGCCCAGCGTGTCGGGAGGGCGCTGGCTCAGGTCGATCGGCCCGTCCACCAGGAGTGTCGAGAGGCCGTGGACGATGCTCAAGGCCGCAACGGCGACATCCTCGACCGAACCCTGCACCGAGCCTTCCTTCACCGCGGCCGTCACGGCATCCAGGAAGACCTGATAGGCCGCTGACCCCGCCCGCACCATCGCCTCGGCCGCGGCCCCCTCCCGGGTCCCGCCACGCAGCTCGGGTCGAAAGAGCAGGCGGAACAGCTCTGGGTTGGCGACCGCGAACCGCACATAGGCAAGCCCCATCCCGGTAAGGCGCTGGAGCGCGCCGTCGCCCGCGGTCTCTGCGCCGGCTCGCAGCGCCCCGGCGAAGTCCTCGAAGCCGTGCTGGGCGATCGCGCTGACCAGGTCCGCCTTGTTGGCGAAGTGGTGGTAGGGGGCCGCCTGGCTGACCTTGGCCTGGCGTGCGACCTCGCGGAGGGTCAAGGCGTCCACGCCCCGCTCTGCCAGGACCTCGCGCCCCGCTTGGACCAGGCTGCGGCGGAGGTCGCCGTGGTGGTAGCGCTCGCGCTTGGGCGGCGACGCGGCGGACTCTGATCTTGACATCGTTCACATTCTAGGCGCACGATCTTAACACTGTTAGGATCGTACGGCGGAGGCGTGACGAAAGGCAACACCGACGCCGAGGCCGCCTGCCCAGGAGTGGACCTGCGCGGCAACCGAGCGGCCGCACGCCGGCATCGTCCCGTTGCCCGGGCCAACCCGGGCAGGCCCCGGCGCCCCTCAATCGGCCTGGATCACAGATCGGCGACCAGGGCCGCCACCAGTCCAAGGAGGAAGCGATGGGAAGCACCACGAGAGGAAAGCAAGTGGCCGTCGACCTTGCCGGCTATCCAGGGCTGGTCGTGATTTACCTGGGAATGCGGGTCAACACCCTGCGCGGGCTGAAGACACTGCTTGCCTTCGGACCCCGTATCAAGGCGTCGGTTCGGGCCCAGCCCGACGGCCTGCTCCTTCACGAAGACATCCTCTGGGGCATGTTCCCGCCCCACTTCGGCATGCGCCAGTACTGGCGGGACTTCGACGCGCTGGAGCGTTGGGCCCGAACCGATCCGCACGCCCAGTGGTGGCGTGCATTTATCAAGGACCGGGGAGGCACCGGATTCTGGCATGAGACCTACCTCGCCGGAGGCGGTATCGAGGCGGGCTACCTGGACATGCCCAAGGACATCGGGTTGTCCCAGTTCGCCCCCCACGTTGCGAAGCGGGGCTCGATGTTCTCGGCTCGGCGACGGCTGGGCATGCCAGGTCAGGAAACGAAGGCAAGCCCGCTCCCGGAGCAGGAGTACGACATGTACATCACCGGTCCGGGTGGGACGACCACCGGGTAGTTTGACTAACCCTTCGACGCCCTGACGATGGGGGCGTGCTTGGTCATCCGCTGCAACACGCTCCAGCAGCCACCTGGTGATCGTTCCGGAATGTCCTCTTAGTCGAGTGACACGCGCTCGCTGCGGTCGACCCCCGAGCCACGGGCTGGATCGCGGCCTGGGATCAGAACCCAGTGCTCCGAGACCGTCGCGCGATAGAGCCGGAAGAGGGCCGATCCCTGCACGTCGTCCAGTCCGAACGCGCGACCGATGTCCTTTCGGGACACACGGTCAAACACCTCGAGACCCTGTTCGAGCTCGGCGCCGGTGAGCTCCTTGGCCACGCCCTTCAGGTACACGGCCTGCGCGCCGCCGACCGGGACCGAGGAGTCGAAGATCGCGATCGCCACCTCCGGGTGGGCGGCGAGGTTCCGCGAGTGCTTGGCTTCGGGCGATGAGACCCAGTGGAAGTTCCGGTAGTCCTCGCACGCGAACCACACCGGCGAGACCCACGGATTCCCTGCCTCGTCGGCCGTGCCGAGCGCCATGTAGCGGTTCGCGTCGACCACGCTCCGGGCGACGTCGGCGAGCTCAGGAGCCAGGCCGGACATCAGCGCTGGACCCGGTAGTGGATGTGGGTGACCCCGGCCTCCCCTTGCAGGATCCGGGTGCGCTCCAGCTCGATGTGCTCGGGACCGAGGCCCTCGAAGAGACGGCGCCCCTGGCCAAAGAGCACCGGGATCACATGGAGCTCCAGCTCGTCCAGGACACCGGCAGCGAGCGCGAGCTGCGCGGTCCCGGCGCCATGGACCAGGACGTCCTTGTCGCCCGCGGCCTCCTTGGCCTGGGACATCGCCGTCGTGACGTCGTTCACGTAGGTGACCAGCGGCCACTGGCGCAACTCGGCGGGGTCCTGGCGGGTGAGGATGAAGATCGGGACGCCGTCGTGGTGGTCGCCACCCCAGCCACCAGCCGGCTCGAAGGTCCCCCGGCCGGCGACGACCGCTCCGGTGGCCATGAACTCCTTGGCGACCTGGCCGTTGACGCCGGCCAAGCGGTCGGAGACTTCCTTGTGGTCGTCGGCACCCGCCAAGACCCACTCGTGGAGGCGGTGGCCGCCGTCGCCGAGCCCGTTGTCGGGTCGCTCGTTGGGCCCGGCGATGAACCCGTCGAGGGACACGGACATGTAGAGAACAGTTGCGGGCACGGCGTCTCCTTT
>DATENJ010000676.1:0-18430 GCA_035275125.1 Actinomycetes bacterium
CCCGGCCGGGCCATCTGCTACCCCGCCCACATGGTGCAGGCGGTCGAGGTCTTCTCGCCCGAGCCCTAGCGGGCGTCGCTGGGGAAAGGCAGCTCCATCAGCAGCTGCTCGTTGTCGGCGTAGACGTTGAACTGGCGGCGCAGCGACCAGTCGTCCTCCGCACGCACCAGGTGGACGTGGTTCTCGTCCGTGCGGGGGACGATGAGGATGGTGTGGCGCCCGCCGCGGGAGCGCCCCCAGAACTCGTCGCGCGCCTCGCGCATGCTGGCGGCCGCGGCCCCGCTCGAGCGCTCGGCGTGCTGCCAGCGGAAGACGTAGCCGCTCCTCGGCCACCGCGCGTGGCCGAAGGCCTGCGCGTCCCCGTCCCCCACCTCGTTCCGGATGTTCGCCTCGACGCGCCGCAGCTCCGTGCCCCAATCCGCCATCGTGGCCGTCTCGTTCACCTGGCAGAGCACGAGCTCCCCCAGCTCCGGCGCCATCTCGTCGCTGCCCACCTGGAAGTGGTGCCATCGGCGGTAGACGGTAGCCGGGCGTCGCAGGTAGAGGTTGGGGATCTGGTCCACACCGAAGCCGTTGGCCGCTGAGCCCGCTGTCATCGTGCTGTCGCCACCCGTCCCGTCGTCCGATAGGAACCACGCGAACTCGGCCTTGTCCTCGCAGAGCAGCCCATGCGCCGATGCCAGGTCGGCGCCAGGGAAGTCCTCGGTGTCGTCCACGTAGGCGAGCACCCCGGGTTCCACGTGTATCTCCAGGCGTAGCGTGACGAGCCCGCGCTGGCCGCACCGCGCCAGGCTCTCCACCTGGTAGTTGACGGCGTTGGAGGCCCACGCCGCCGCCGTCTGGCTGAACACGCGGGTGGCGGTGCTGGCCGCCCAGCTGGCGCCGCCGGCGGCCAACGAGCGGCCCGTCCTCTCGCTCACCAAACGCACCGTGATGCCGTTGGCCGTGCCGTCGGAGCGGAGCGCCGACAGGAGCCGCCGCTTCTCACCGGCGCGCACCAAGAAGGTGCGGAAGAGGCGCGCCCCGTTGGTGCCCCCGTTGATCGCTGCGGAGAAGGCCCCGCTGTTCTTGATCGTGCCTTCCTGGGTGAGTGTGGCCGTGCCGCCCAGGGAGTCGAAGGTCCAGCCGGTTGCGTCGTCCGTGTCGGCCCAGGTTTCGAAATCGCCGTTGCTCCACGCGGCCAGGTCCACGCCGAAGTTCATGGCGCCGAGGAACCGCGTGGGCAGCGCCGGCCGCCCGTCCCACAGGTAGCTCTCGGGGTAGAGCGCCTCGGTGCCCGGGTTGCCGATGGCGTGCGCCAGCACGCGGGCGCGCGCCAGCAGGTTGAGGCCTTCTCCACTGGCGTAGAGCATCGGCACGGCGCTACCTCCAGCCCCCAGCGATGATCTCGTCCGGGAGCACCTGCGGGATCACGTTCATGTCGGCGAGGTGGCCGCCGGCGAACTGCGCGATCGTGTCCGCCGGCTGCTCGGCGCACCCCAAGTCCAGCCAGGGGCCGTTTCGTGCGGTGCTGTTGGCCACGACGTCTGTGCCCTTCACCCCGTTGACGAAGATGCTGAGCGTGTTGGGCGCCAGGCCGAGCTCCCCAGCGGCGCCCGTGGCGCGCGCCACCACGTGCACCGGCGTGCCTCGTACAAGCGTGAACGCCTTGGTGGCCGTGAAGGTGTCGTCCCCGTTCTTGCGCTCGAAGCACATGAGCCCCGTGCTGTGCCTGTAGTAGACGCGGTCGTAGTCGACGCCGTCTCCCGTGTCGCTCGTGTTGTAGAGGACCTGGTCTTCAGCGATCGAGGCGTCGGTGCTGGCCTCAGGCGTGAAGGTGACGCCTGCAGTGCCCTGGTTGGTGATCCAGCATCGGCCGTTGTCGCTGTCGTTCTCCATACGCAGGATGGAGGCGGCGCGCGTGGCAACGGCGGAAGTGGTGAAGATCACGCTGGTGGCATAGCGCCCTTGCCCGAGCTGGGCGTGATAGGCGTGGTTCACCTGGTCCGCGGCCGCCTCCGCGTAGTAGGTGAGCGTGAGGGTCTGGGCCGCGGCCGACAGGACGATCGGCTTCGACACGTCACGGTAGGGCGTCGAGCGCACTGTGTAGGCGTTGGCCACGAAGCCGACCTGCCAGGCAGCGGTGCTGTCGTTCCAGTAGAACGAATCCGTGGAGCGCTGGAGGCTCCAGCTGAGGGCGGCGCCGCTGTCGTCCTTGTGCCACGTGGCCAGCGTGAGCACCTCGCTGCCAGCGTAGGCCGCCGGCGCCTGAGCCAGCCGGCAGTTTGCCGAGCCCGCGCGGGCGAACTTGGCGCTCTGGGTGCTGACCTCCGGGACGAAGAGCAGGTCGCCCGTGTCGGCCACCACGTTGCCCGTCACCGTCCACCCGGTGAATGCGCCGGCGGAGAAGCCCGAGTAGAGCAGGTCGTTGGTCCGCTCCTCCTCGATCAGGTTGCCCGGGAGCTCCACCAGCTCCACATCGGCGCCAACCTCGATAAGCTGCGTCCCGCCCTGCGCGGCTGCGGCGCCGCTCTCCGGCCAGGCCTTCGTCTCCCGCTGATAGAAGCGCAGCGCGCCCGGGTCCGCGTGCGCGGGCCTGCTCGAAGGCGCCGAGCCCGCCGCCGCCTCGGCCGCGCCGGCGTCCCAGAGGTGGCAGAGGAACCCGAGCAGGTCGAAGGTACCGAGGGTGACGCTCATCTCGTCGAGGTTGAACGCGCTGGATAGCACGCGCACCCCGGCGCGCTGCCAAACCTCCGAGCCCTTGCCGGCGCCGAGGGCGTCCGGGTAGTAGGGGTCCGAGTAGAGGCCATCCTCGAAGATCTCCAGGTCGCCCCACGTGAGCGGGCCCGTGATCTCGGGTAGCCACAGCTCGTTGCGCAGGAGCCGAATGATCCGGCTCCCCACCTCGAGGGCTGCGCCGGCCTTGGCCGAGAAGGGCACGAACTCCACGACCCGGTAGATCTGGGTGAGCCGCGCCAACGCGGTGGCCGCCGCCTGGACCACACCTGCCGGCGTGGCGTCCACCGCCGCCTTGCTCCAGGCCAGCCCCGTGGCTGGATCCGTGGGCCAGGTGTCGAAGTGATCCGTGTAGACGCCCGCGGGTAGCGAGAGCCCGACGCCATCGATGTTGCTGCCGTTGCGCAGCAGGTAGGGCGCGTGGTTGGCGACGCCGCCCTGCTCCTCGCTGCGCAGGTGAATCTCCACCTGGACAACGGATACCGCCTCCGGGATCGGAGGGAAGAGGAAAGCAATCCGCTCCTCGCCGCCTGGCGTCGTGGCGCATTCGAGGTACGAGGCCCCGTCGTCGGGCTGTCCAATGAGATCGTCGACGGCCGCCTCCTTGGTGGCCGCGCCCGTGAGCGTCCACGCGCTGGAGTCAAGGGCCACGGCAATGGGCCGCTGAAAGACCTTGGCCATCAGAGCACCCTGGCCGCGCTCCAGGGGAGCGAGAGCGCGCTCGAGGTGATGTCGGGCACGCTGAGGTCCTGCACACGGAGCGTCTGGTGGTACTTGCCCGACACCTCGCCGTGGACGAACTGCAGCGTGATCTCCCGTAGGATGCCCTGCGAGTCCATTGGGATGCGCAGCGGCCGTGCGCGGGAGCGGTCAATGGTGCCGCGCAGCCAGGGCCCGTTGTAGATGCCGTTGGTGGGGCGGTGATCGTTGAAGCCCAGCGCCAGCTTCCCATCACCGCGCCAGTAGGAGCGCAGCTCCTCGTTCTCCAGGAACGTCTGCAGCTCCTCGCGCAACGTGACCTGATTCTGCCCGCCGAGGTACCGGCTGCCCTCGTGGCCCATCGCGTCCACGAAGGCGCCCGCGGCGGTGAAGGTCGCCTCGTGCACCGGGGTGGAGCCCACGCTCGGCAGCGTGCCGCTGCGCCAGTCGTTGAAGCCGAACACGACCAGGAGGTGCTGCATTTGCGCCGCGGGGTTCAGGATCAGCTCCCCGTCGGGGGTGGCATCGTCGGTAATGCCATCGACGTCACAGGTGATGGCGGCGTCGCTCTGGTCGTTGTCGAAGCGGATCACCGTGTAGGCCACGCCGTTCCGCGTGGGGTATTCCACCGTGTAGTCCGCCACGCTCACTAGGCTGCCGGCCGAGAAGACGGCTCGCACCGCCTTCAGCCCGGTGATCCCAACGGCGTACGTGAAGGTCGAGCTGTCGACGCAGTAGGCCGGCACCATGCCAGCGGTGCCGGTGCCCGTGCTGTCGTGGATCCCGTAGATGATCGGCACGAAGTTGCCGAACACCTGGGGCAGCGCGTTGGGCCAGTCCGCCGGCGTAAAGCTAGCCTTGGGCACCATGCTGTTCTTGAGCCACCCATCGTCCGTGCGCGCGTGCAGCCGCCAGGAGAGCGGCGCCACCATGTCGGGTGAGTCCAACACGCCGGTGAACACCGGATGCCAGTCGGCCTCATCGAGGTTTGGCGAGTAGAGGCGGATGGTGCACGGCGAGAGGCGGAGGGTGCGCCGGTAGATGGCCACCTCGGTGGCCAGACGCCGCGTCAGCGTCGGACTTGAAATGTCCGAGACGACGGGGCCCACCTCCATGGCCTGGAGGGAGGCGTTCCGCGCATCGACGCCCCGGCGCACGCTGCCCCACTCCATGACCAGCGGCTCGTACGGCCCGAGGGTGCGCGGGTTGATGTTCGCCTTGGCCAGCCGCCGGGCCCCGCCCGGCAGCGTCACGTCCATGATCGGGTAGATCTCGGGCTGGCCAGGCCGGTCGACGCCCTTCCGTGCCTCTTCGAGGAAGGCCGCGGTGTAGACGCTCACACGAGCCCCATGTCCTGCAGGGCGCGAACGATCTCCGAGTTGCCGGCGCGCACCGCGGCCGCCGCCCGCGCCTCGGCCTCCGCGAAGTACGCCTCGGCGTTTTGCCGCAAGCCCATCGGGTCGAGCGGAATCGCCAGGTGGTTTTCGATCGTCACCCCACCGCCGGCCGCGCCGCCGCCGGCGCCCATCTCGCCCACGATGGAGCGCGCCAGCTCGGCCACGATCCCCCCCGAGCCGTCGGCGGGCAGGATCGCCTCGCGGCCGTGCAGCTCGCGCAACATGCCCTGTCCGAAGTCGCCCACGCCACCCTTGGCGAAGCCATCGGGGGCCGGGCCCGAGGGCCCCGTGGGCAGGCCCGGAGCCCCCCCGCTGGTGGAGATGGGGATCACGATGCCCTTGGGGCTGATCTTGTCGAGGGCGGCCTGGACCCCCCTGGCCCCGCGCTCGGCCGCCTCCGGGAGGTCGGCGCCGAGCGCCTTGGCCAGGGCCTCTACCGCGGTGGCGGTGCGCTCCGCCGCGTCCACCATGCGGTCCTGGGCGCTCTTGTGGGCGTCGCTCACGACGCCGGCGGCCTGGGCCTCGTCGAGCAGCTTCTGGGTGCTCTCGTCCACCGCGAAGCCGTACTGCTGCTGCAGCTCGAAGATCTTCTGCAGGGCCGGCTGCATTACCGCCAGGGCCTGGGGGCCCTCGACGCCCTGGGCCTTCAGCTTCTCCGAGGTCGCCCCAACCTCCGTGGTGAGCCCGGTGAAGATGTCCTGCGTCAGCAGGCCCTGGTTTTCGAGCGCGACCAGCGAGCTGCCGATCGCGTCGATCTTGCTGACCAGCGGGCCGGTGATCTCGTCCCCCAGGATGACCGCCTGGGCCGCGATAACGTCGAAGGCCGCGCCGCCGGCGAAGCCGGTGCGCTCCAGCTCCTCCCGCAGCGCGGAGATCGCCGGCTGCAGCGCGGCGATGGCCTCCCCGCGCGTGGCCCCGCGCTTGACCATCTCGTCCAGCTGGGCGGCGATGGAGGCCCCGAAGCCCTGGGCGCCGGCGGCCGTCTCGACCCCGCCCTTGATCGCCGTGGCGAGGTTGGCGCCGGCGGCCGTCGCCTGCTGGTTGAGGAAGTCGGCGACCCCCCTCGACTCCAGGCCGAAGCGCTGCGAAAGGCGGATCAGCTCCTTGAAACTTTCCGAGGCGCGGCCGGTCGTCTTGTCGATGGCCAGGGGCAGGATCTTGGCGAACACGTCCTCGAACGTGCCGCGGACGTCCTTCAGCGTGAGCTGCCCGCGCTCGAGGGCGGAGAACAGGTCGCGCGTGCTGGCGATGGCCTTGTCGGTCCCGAAGGCCTTCACGCCGCCGGCCTCGTCGATGATGCCGCCCAGGCTCTTCAGGGTGGCCGCCGTCCGGTCCCCGAGCTTCTTGCTGTCCTCGGCGATCTGTTTGGCCAGACCCTCGCTGATCCTCACGCCCAGGTCGCGGCCCACGTCCTCGGCGACCTTCTGGTGTTCCGGCTTGCCGAAGACGGAGACCAGCTGCTTGACGGCGCCGATCCCAGCCACGACGCCCGTGATGCCACCGCCCGTGAGGAAGCCCTTCAGGCCCTTCCCCAGCGAGCCGCTGAGCTTGTCGATGGCCGTCCCGGCACCGGTGAGGCCGCCAAGGACCTTGCCCAGGCCCGAATCCGCCTTGATGCCCAGGATGATGAAGAGGTCAGACACCTCGCTGAGCGTCCGCCCCCAGTCGATGGTCTCCTTCTTCGCGTCGGCAATTTCCTTCTTCGCCTGCTCGAGTAGGTGGACGGCATTGCCCTCGATACCCTCGATCACCGGCGGCTTCTTGACCGTGGGAGCGATGCCCGGGACGGCCTGGCCGAGGGCGCCGAGGTCCTTCTGCTTCGCGAGGGCCAGGCTGGCGGCCACGGCCACGTCCTTGAGCATGGGCGGGATCTTCACGCCCTGCCGCTCGAGCTCCTCCAGGTTCTTGGTGATGGTCTTGTAGCTGTCCTTGCTCCGGTCCAGAGCGCCGCCCGTCTTCTCGATGCCGGCGGCCAGCTTCTGCAGGTTGGCTTCGGCCTTCGAGAGCGCGGGCCCGATGAGGCGCTCGAGCTCGGCCGCGGCCGCCTTCGCCTCCTGGGCGGACTTCTCGCCCTCACGCTTCAGCTGCTCCCGGGTGGCCTCCACATCGCGCCGGATGGCCTGGGCCTCGTCGAAGGAGACCGTCTGGGTGCCGGTGACGGAGACGCCGCCACCCTTTCCGATCCCGGTCTTCGCCTTGTCGGGGGTGAGGTCCACACCCAGGATCCCGGCGATCCCATGGACGTCCTCGCGCAGGCTGCGGGCCAGGACCTTGAACCCGCCGGCGCCGGCCGCACCGCTCACGAACTTGAAAAGGAAATCGAACTCCTTCTCGTGGTCCTTGATCGCCCCGGCCAGGCCGCCCACCGCGGAGGCGACGTCCTGGATCACCTCCACCAGTTCCGGGCTGCGGACGATGATCCCGGCCAGCTGGTCCTGCAGGCCCTGCCAGGCGTGCGAGAGGCCGTTCAGGGAGTCGCCCAGCTCGTCGCCCGCCCTGACCGTGTCCTCGCCCAGCACGAAGCCCAGGCGCTCGGCATCGGCGCTGAGCCCGGCGATGTCCGACCGCAGGAAGGGCAGGATGGTCCGGAAGTTCTTCCCGAAGATGTCGGACCCCAGCGCAGCCTGCTTGCTCTCGTCGCCCACCTTTTCGAGCGCGGCCGCGATGGCAATGAACTGGTCCTCCGGCTTCATCTCCCGGAGCTGCTCGGCCGATAGCCCGAGCGCCGCGAACTTCTCCGGGGACTCCTCGAGGGCCTTCTGCAGGTCGAAGGCGGCCTTCGTGAGCGCCTCCGTCCCCACCCCCGACTGCTCCGCCGCGAACTGCAGCCGCTGCAGGCTCTCGACGTTGATGTTGGTCTCGGCAGCCAGGTCGGAGAGGGCGCCGGTCTTCTCCACCACTCGCGCTACGGCGTCCGTCACCTCCTTCCCGAGCGCGACCACGGCTCCGGTCAGGAGGGTGACACCCGCGGCCGCGGCGACGCCGTGGGGGCCGATCTGCGACAACGCGCCGGTGAGGCCGCCGCCCTGCGCGAGGGAGAGCGTCGCTCCCTTCAGGCGCTCGGCTTCGGCCGTCGCCTGCTTCATTCCCTGGAAACTGCTCAGGATCGGCTGCAGCGCCGCAGGCACCTTGCCGCCGGCGGCGGAGAGCGCGTCCAGCTCCTTGCCCAGCCGCTCAACCTGAGTGGCCGTGAGCTTCGCCGTGCCGCCGGCCTTCTCGAGCGCCTTCTCCAGCACCCGCAGCTTGTCGGTGGCGTTGGCTCCGGTGATCCGATTGAACGACTCGTTGACGCGCTTCGCGAACGCGTTGAGGGATCGGTCCGCTTCGTTGCTGAACTTGTGGATCGCCGACGTCGCAGCGTCGAGCCCCTTCGCCACCCCGGTGGGGTCGACCGTGACCTTCGAGCTGAGTCCGGGTAGTTCTTCAGCCACGGGCTACGCTCCGATCTGGTGGTCGACCTTCACCACCAGGCCCTTCGCCTCGAGCACGGCCTTCCACTCCTTCAAGACCCCGAGCTGCTCGTCCGCACTCTGACGGCGGGCGGGTGTGGATAGGCCGAGCACCTTCTGGAGGCTGGGGAAGTGGTCCGCCTTCACGCGCTGGAAGTACGCAGCGTGGTAGGCCGCGTACCGGTACATGCGGGCTTGGTGCTGCTGACGCCACTGCGCGGCCTCCATGAACTGGACCACCTCGCGCAGCGTCGAGTCCCAGAAGACCTCGGCGGGCATCCCCGCTCTGAGCGCGTCGCTCAGGATCCGGTTGAAGTCCCAGCCCCTTTTGGGTCCTCCGGTTCCTCCGGAGCGGCGCCGCCCTCGCCGGGCTCGGGTGGCGGGGGCATCCCCCGGTTGAGGGCGCGCGCGATCAGGTCTCCCATCTCGTCGTAGCCGAGCACCGTGATCACGTCGCCGGCGGCGTCCAGCGTGATCGTGGGCTGGTGCTTGCGCAGGCCTTGAAATACGACGTCGCGCAGGATGTGGGGCGACCGCAGCCGTTTGAGACGCTCGACCATGTCGAAGCCGTTCTCGGGCGCGATGCCCCACATGTCCATGAGCTGCGCGAGCTCGTTGCACCCGAGGCGGAGGGTGTATCGCTGACCCTCCGCCTCGAAGTCGACCTCGCCCCTGAGCGCGTTGCCCATACTCAGGCGAACGTGCTCGCGCCGGTCACCTTCAGGGTGACCTCCGAGGTCATGGCGCCCTCGGTCGGGATCGCCGGCTTGAAGGCCTTCACGTAGCCGGGGAAGGTCCAGATCAGGGGCGGCGTGTGCGGCGTCGTTATGCGCCAGTTCTTGGTCGCGCCGCTGATGCTGAGGGCGAGGAGCCCGGTGGTCTCGTCCTGGGTGGGGTCGTTGGGCAGCCAGTTGAGCGTCATGCTGGCCTCGCCGGCCTCGATCATCCCGGAGATGTACTCGTGCGTGCGGTTGGGCGAGTCCTGGTTGGTCACCTTCACGTCGTCGGCGACCGGCTGCGGGGGCCCGATGGTGACGACCTCGGCCACGTCGGTGTAGACGCCGGTGGTGAACTCGCACGCCAGGCGAGTGCCGTAGCCGATCTTGGCTTGGGTCGGGGTATTGGCAGGCATTGCCTCAGCTCCTTTCCGTTCCCGCGGCCGTTACGCCGAGGCGCCGATGACGATGATGTCGAAGGTGACCGACGTGCTGCCGGCGCTGTTCACGATGTCCAGCAGATCGCCGGTCGCGCCGGTCACCACGACGCCCGTGGCGTCGGGCGCGACCCACATGAAGGCCCCGCCCGGCCGCACCGGGATGCCGGCGCCGGGGGCGAGGAAGAGCGGCACGCCGTTGGACGCGGGCCGGGTCACGTTCACGTTGTTGATGTTCCCCGAAGCCGCGACCACGATCACCGCCTTGATGCGCGCGAAGGTGATGGTGGCCCCGAATACGTCCGTCAGCACCCCGGCGAGGTCCAGGCTGTCCGTGCCGCTGGCCGCGATGGTGCGCTGGTCGTGGAAGATCTTGTCGGCCTGGTTGGCGCCGACGCCGCTGGCCAGCGACCAGGACTTCGAGTAGTTCTGGTCGTTGCGCCGGCTGGAGAGGTCGAGGGCCTCGACGAGCTGCGTCAGGGCCGAGATCGTCAGCGTCGAAGTCAGAGTCGCGGGCATGGCTTCACTCCTCGTTCCAGAACAGGAAGTCCCGCGACCGCCCCTGGAGCCTCAGCGCTGGGTCGTAGAGGTCCCGGCTCGTGTCGGCGAAGACGCCCTGGAGGTTTCCACCGTCGTCGTTGCGGAGACCGTCCATGCGGTCCCGCACCGCGGCCGCGACGGCATCGGCCTCGGCGTAGGTCTTGGCCCAGCAGTCCAGCTGGAAGCGGGGGCGGACCAGCCCCGAGGGGCCGTCCTGGCTGCGAACCTCCGTCTCGGAGATCCGCTTGTAGGTGATGGCGGGCAGCTTCACGTCCTGCGGAAGGACCTGCGGGTAGATGCGCAGCCGCCCGTCGGCGCCGGCCAGGGCCATCAGCGGGCCGTAGGCCTCGAGGGCGGTGATCAGCGCGGCGTGCACCGGCGTCACGCGACGCCCCCGGTGAGCAGCTCGCCGAAACCATCCGCCAGGCGGCCGCGGAGCGCGCCCACGTCGGAGTCCCAGGCCGGCCGCATGAAAGGGTGCGCGGGCTGGCTGGCGGTCCCGAACTCGGCGAAGCGGGCGTAGAAGTGGTCGCGGTCGGGCCCGATGGCCACCGTCACCAGCTCGGGGCGCTCGGGCTGCACGGGTCGGGCGTCGATGCTCTCGGCCATCTCCCCGGTCAGCCGCGGAGCGCCGGCGCGCATGGCCTCGGCGGTGGGCTTGCACGCCTCGACCACGACGGCCTCCACTGCGTCGCGCGAGAAGCGGCCGCGGATGCGGTCCAGGGCGGCGACGAGAGCGGTGACCCCTTCCATCACTCCGCCCTCGAGTAGCTGAGGATCTCGAGGCCTTCGCGGCGTCCGATCTCCCGCACGCCCACGATGTCGTAGGCGCGCCCGTCGAAGAGGACCCGGTGGTCGGCGCCAGGCAGCACGCCTTCGCGCCATCGGATCCGAAACTTCACGTCGATGAAGGCGGCGTCCTGGTTGGAGCTCTGAAACGACTCGCGCACGGCCAGGGGCTCGTAGCCGCCCCATACCCGCCCCTGCGTGAGCCAGGTGCGCACAACCTCGCCCGTCTGTGGGTCGCGCTCTTCAACCGCGCGCTGCAGCTCGAGGCGGCGGTCCATCTTCCCGGCCCTCATGTCCGGAACGGCCACCAGAGCCGCTCCGCCCCGAGGATGTTCGGGGCCACGATCGTGCCCGTCACCTGCAGCTCGCGGCTCTCGTGGAGCTCGCCCACCACCAGGAGCATCCCCTTGCGCAGCGGTGGCGGGACGCTGTCGAAGGTGGCGCCGTAGCCGTTCACGAAGCGCACCTTGACCGCCGCGGGCTGGCACCTGGTCTGCGGCCAGGTCTTCCCGTACGCCGGCCAGACCCGGGCCTTCTGCTGCGTCTCCGAGATGGGGGCCGCAGGGACGTCGTGGCCCCAGTCCGTAGACGCCCAGGTCTGCTCCACGCCGGACCCGTCGAGGTACTTGATGCTCGTGATGCTTTGGTGCGGCGGGCGCGGCAGCCAGAGCGCTCCTTCCCGGAAGATGCCCTCCTCGAAAAACGAGTCCAGCACCAGCTCCCAGGTGGCGGTCACGAGCTGCCGATTGGTGAATGCCTCGCACAGCCGGCGCGCGCTGTCGATGGCCGTGTCGAGGAAGTGGTTCTGGTCCGCGTTCACGGCCTCGGGCTCGAGGCGGCAGTGGGGATAGACCTCGCCCACTCGATCGAGCGGCAGAGCCGCGGGCGCCGAGATGAGCGAGAGCCTCCACACCCCCTACCCCCGCCGGCCCTTCTTCCGCTTGTGCTCGACGGCCTCCTCGCCTTCCGGCACGGCGTCGGCCGTCTCCACGTCGGTCGCCGGCGGCGCCAGGTCCTCGGCGTAGCGGCCGTCGATGAGCTGGGCGCCAAGGTCGTCGGGCACGTCCAGCACGTCGCCGGGGGACCCGGCATAGACGGGCCCCGCCATGATCTTCAGCAGCTTGACCTTCATCAGGCCCCCACGATGTAGAGCGTCACGGCGGTTGAGCTCGTGCGGCGGAACACGAGCAGCGCCGACTCGTTCTGGCCCACGGTTTGGCCGGCGTTGGACACGGTGACGCCCGTGCCGCCCTGGATGGTGATGGCCTCGGCGGCGTCCGCGGTGTTGATCAGGTAGCAGTCCGCCGTCTCACCGTCGTTCTCGAGACTGAGCGCCGAGATGAGGTTCGCCGCGGTGTCGGTCGTGTCGGTGCGTCCGGCGCCGTTGGGGTCGCGGGTGATGATCCCGCCGGCCAGCTGGGCCGCCGTGTAGGTCTCGGCGCCCGCCGTGGTGAGGTCGGTGGGGGTGAGCGTGTACGTGATCCGGCCGCCGGCGGCCACGACCAGCTTGTTGCCGCCCTGCTTCCGGTAGACCTTAGGCTGGTACGTCATGTTCGCGCCTCCGCTGGTTGCGCGCCCGGGGCCCAGCGCCCCGGGCGCTAGTCACTCAGGACACGGGGCTGGCTACGCGGTGCCCTCCGCCGGCGAGTTGTGGACCTCCGCGGACCCGACCACGGTGGCGGCGTCCTGGGTCACCGGGAACTTGCGGAGGAAGAGCAGCTCGACGATCAGGAAGTCGATGACGGCGTTCTGCGTGCCGCGGTCCACGACGTGGTCCACGTAACGCTCCTGGGGGCGGTGGATCTCGGTGATGACGATCTTGTTGTCGTCGGTGTCGGCCACGGTCTGGGCGGTGCCCGCCAGGTCGGCGCCGTCGCTCATGTTGGACTGCTGGCCCTGGCGGACCTTCGTGCTGGTGACGGCGCCGGCGGTGATGGTCCCGAAACCGCAGATGAAGCGGACCGCGTCCGCGTTCTGCGTGTCCACGGCCTCGCTGGTGAGGTCGGTGGTATTGGCGGCCCCGGTGTAGTTGGTCCCGTCCACCTTCAGCCGCTTGGTGATCACCCGGTGCGTGAGGTTCATGTTCATGGCCTTTTCTCCTCTTCGCTTCGGCCGATCAGGCCAGCTTCACGCGGACGAAGGCCTCGGCCAGGACCGGCGCGCCGTCGGTCTCCTTGCGGCCGATGTAGCCGTTCTGGTTGCTCTCGGCGTAGAGCTGGTCGAGGAACTGGACCGTGAGGTCCAGGGCGTCCACGATCCAGTACCAGGGCCAGGCCGCGAGGGCGCCCACGTACTGGCCGGTGGTGAAGGTGTTGGGGGCGAACTCCGAGATGTCGTAGGGGAGGTCGAGGATGGTGTTGGGCGCGCCGCCGCCGCCGATGCCGGGCTGCCAGAGGTACTGGCCGTTGCCGTCCTTCAGCTTGCGGATCATCTTGATGGCGTCGCGGTGGAAGACCCAGCTGGCCGAGGGCCAGTAGGCGGCCTTCATGAAATGCTTGGCCTCGATGAGGCCGTCCGCGGTGATGGCCGTGGTGGTGTTGTCGGTGGACACGTCCTGGCTGGTCGGCACGCCGTCGGCCGAGGCGGTGAAGATCCCGAGGGGCTTCTGCACGCCGTTGCCCGTCAGGAAGCCCTTCTCGTCGGTGACGCCGAACTTGTAGGCCAGGCGCTCGAGCACCAGCTGGGTGACCGGGATGGCGGAGATGCGGTCCAGGGTCTTCGAGACCTTGCACCGCTTCGCCAGCGGGTGCGGGCGCAGCTCGCGCTTGCCGACGCTGATGTCGCCCTGGTTACCCGTGAGCAGCTCCGCCGTCCAGTCGGCGTCGTCGATGTCGGTGTCGAGGGTGGGCACGCCCAGGCTCATGGACGTGGTGATCCGGAACTTCCGGGTGGGCCGGGAGCGGACGAACACCGCGTCGTCCACCTTCTTGATGAGCTCGGCCACGAACTGCTCCGGGCCCACCAGGGCGCCGCCCTTGGTGAAGAGGCCGACCTGCAGGGTATCGACGCGGTGCTCGGCCAGCGCCATGCGGCCGCCGGTGAGGTAGGCCTCGAACAGCTGGCGATACTCGTCGCTCGCCAGGTAGCTGCTGCTGCGCTCCGACCCGGGGGCGCCGGGGGTGGGCTTGGTGGTGGGCGCGGGGGCCTTCTTGAGCGCATCCTCCAGGCTCAGGAGCTTGGAGGCTCGGGCCGAGGTCTTCTCCTCGGTGGCGATCTGCTCGGTGAGCTTGTCGACCTGCTCCTCGAGCTTCTGGTAGCTGGAGTCCTCCTCGGTGTTGAAGGAGCGGTTCTCTTTCTTGGCCGCGTCGTTGATCGCCCGCATCTGGGCGACCAGCTTGGCGCGCTCGGCTTGCAGTTCCGCGAGGGTCATACCGGCCTCCTGTGTGGGCCCCAGGAGCCGGGAGAAACGCGAAAAGGCGCGAGCTCTCCCGGCATCAGGGCGCGTTCTGATGCCTCGGAGCCTCGCGCCTTCAACGGAAGGCGGGCAGCTTCTTGGCGCCTGCCTCCGGTCCCCACAGGGCCGGAGCGGCGCGGCCTACGATCGGTAGCGTAGCAGGTGTGTCAAGCCCACTACAAGCGGTACGTCTTCTCGTGCAGGCGCAGCCGCCGCTCCCGGTTCTGGGCCTCGGCCTCACGGCTGGCCTCGGCCTCCCGGGCCAGGGCCTCCTCGAGGGACCGCACCGCCACCCGGGTCTTGGGATAGGCGGGGAACGCCACCACGCTCACGTCGAAGAGGTCGACGTCGAGCAGCTCCCGGAAGGCGGGCTTGCCCTTCGTGTCCCACTTCTCGGTCACGGCCCGGAAGGCGAACGACATCCCGTCCAGCACCCCGGACTTCACGTTCTCGATCACGTCGCGGCCGGCCTGGGTGTCGGGGGGTTCGATCTCCACCAGCAGCCCGCGGTCGTCCTCCATCATGGTGAGCGAGCCGGTCTTGCCGCTGCGCCCGATGATGAGGTCCGGGTTGTGGTTGACGAGCGCGCGCACGTCCTGGCCCTTCTCGAGCGCCCGCTTGAACGCGCCGGGCTTCACGACCTCGATGAAGCCGCCGAGGTCCACGCTCTTGCTGTCGAAGACCGCGGCGTAGCCCTTCAGCCGCGGCCGCTTCCCCGCCTCCTCCCGCAGCTCGAGGCCCCCGGCGATCGCTCTGGTTTCGGGCTCGTTCATGTCGTCCTCCTCAGGCGGCCACTCCCGGCACGTCGGCCAGGTAGCGCCGCACGCTGTCCACCAGGTCGCCGGCGGCGGCCGCGGCCAGCAGTCCCGGCTGACGGGACACCCAGCGGTCGGCCAGGCGCCTGGTGCGCTCCACGAGCTCGCCGGCGCTGGCGGTGGTCACGGCATCGTGCAAGTCCTGAAGCGCGGCCGCGGCGCGGCGCGCCTGCAGCTCGCGCACGAACTCATCGGCCCAGCCGCTCAGGTCCGGGCCCTCGACTCCCCGGATCGCCTCCCCGACGGCCACCACCAGCGGCATCCAGGCCTGGCGGAAGTTGTCGAGCTCGTCGACGTAGAAGGACGTGGCCCAGTCCTGGAACGCCTTCAGGCCGCCCGTCCGGCCCTGGCTGCGCTCCGCGGCCTTGGCCACGGCCGCGGCCTCGCGTCGGACGCATCGCTCCGCGGCGGCCAGGAACAGCGGCCGGAAGAGGCGAGCGGCGTCGGATTCGTCCAGCGGCTGCGGCCCGGGCGCGGGCGGCTCCTTCTTCTGCTGCTGGCCGGCCTGGTCGACCGGCACCATGTTGCCGTTCACCAGGTAGACCTTCCCCTGCCCGTCGGGCTGCTCGTTCAGGTTCTCGAGCGCGCGCCACTCGTCGGCGTTGATGATCCCGTTCTGCCGCAGGACCGCCAGGGCGTCGGCCCGGGTCTTGGAATCGCCGCGGAGCAGGGCGTCGAGCAGGAACTCGGCGAAGTGCGTCCGGCGGTCCTCCCGCGTCATCAGCTGCGTGGCGATCGCCTTCTCCCATCGCACCGCCCAGGGGCGGATGGAGCTGACCACGTAGTCGATCCCCTGGTGCTCGATGTTGGAGAACGTGGCCCTGCTGAGGTCGGAGATCTTGTGGGGGGCGATGCGGTTGATGCGCGCCATCACCTCGGTGGAGAACCGCTGGCTGTCGATGAACTGCGCCTTGTTCGGAGGGACCGTGGTCTCGTGAAACTTGACCCCCTCCTCGAGGAGCGCGATGCGGTGGGCCTGGGCGAGCCCGCGGTGCTTGTCCTCGAGCTCCTTCTTCATGCGGGCGTAGACCTCGTCGCTCAGCTTCGCCGGGCTCTCGTACACGCCCCCGGGCGTGCCGTCGTTCCCGAAGAACGCGGAGCCGTAGCGCTCGAGGGCCAGCGCGAGGCCGATGCTCTCCTGGTGGATCTCCACCGACGAGCCGCCCAGCACGCCGTCCAGCGCGAAGGCCTTGATGTGCAGGACCTGATCGCGCCGCAGGACCGAGAAGGGTAGCCCGGTGACGCGGTCCCTTTCCCCCATCGGGAGGCTCACCTGGTAGACCAGCTGGCCCTCGAACCGCTGCACCGTGACGCGCCGCGCGTCGATGGGCCAGAGTGAGACCACCTGGCCGTCGCCACGCCGCACGATCTCGGCGTAGCCGTTGCGGCGGATCATGGCCCATAGCTGCACCATCTCAACGAACTGGACCGCGTCCATCTCCTCGTTCGGCTGGTCGTGGAGGATCTCGTAGAGCGGGTGGTCGGGATCCCGCTCGCGGCCGCGGTCCCCGAGCCTCCGGTAGATGATCAGCGGCAGCGTGGCCAGGTCCTCGGAGATGTTGCGGACGCCGGCGAAGTAGGCTGGCGCCTCGAGGGCGCTGCGCTCCGTGACGGTCACGCCCGAAAGCGTCGGCCTGGCCCCGAAGATCTTGAGCGCCGCCTCGTGCGAGGCGAGGCTGACGCCGGCCCACACCGAGCGCACCGCGCCGCGGACGGCGCCCCACAGCCTCGAGCCCATGCGAGCTAGAGCCATCGCAGCACCGTCTCCTCTCCCTTTTCCACGCGCTCGTCGTAGACCGACCGCTGGGGCACGGACACCAGCATCCGGCCCAGGCCCATGAGCGTGGCCACCACCCCGTCGATGCGCTTCCTGCGTCGGGTCTTCACCGGTCGGATACGGCCGGCGTCGTCACTGCGAACCGCTACGTTCTCCACGTGCGAGCGCATCAGCCGGCTGCCCGCGTGGACGACGCGGCGCCCGATCACCAGGGCCTCGAAGGCCTGGGCCGGCTCGTTCATGTGCCGGTAGTTCTGGAGGACCTCCACCATCTTCAGGCCGTGGGACTGGAGCCTCAGGGCCAGGGACGTGGAGAAGGCCGGGTCGTAGCCGATCTCCCCCTCCTTCAGCTTGGGAAATCGCGGCAAGATCACCTCGGTGATGTCGCGGAAGATCCGGTCATCGTCGATGACGTTGCCCTCGGTCGGCGTGACCAGGCCCTGCTCCGCCCACAGCGAGTAGGGGATGCGGTCCTCCTTTTCCCGCTGCCGCATCGTCTCCTCGGGCATCCAGAAGAAGGTGACCACCGCGAGGCGCAGATTCAGCGACAAGCGCGCCGGCACGACCAAGTCGCCCTCCTCTCGCTTGACCTCGAGCTCCTGCGGCTTCTGGCCCTGGGCCAGCGGGAGCCGGAAGGTCACGGAGAACGCGGCCAGGTCGATCTTCTGGGCCATGTCCAGTCCGGCCGTGCAAGGGTGCTGGCGCAACTCCTGGTCGACGAGCTGTCCGGCGCAGCGGTCCCAGGACTCGACCGTCAGCCAGGCCACCGCCTGGTTGACCCACTGGTTGCAGTGGTAGCGCTTGAAATCGTTGCGCTTGCGCGGCTCGTTCTGCGCCTCCTTGCACGCCGTGCGCAAGGCCTCGAGCTTGACAGTGGTGCCGAGGCCAGGGTTCGCCTTCGCCCAGGTTTCCTGCTTCGTCCAGTCGTCCTCGGGCCCGGCCTCGAAGATCACGGGGAGCACGGTCGCGTCATCGATCGATCCGGCCATCACCCGCTTCGCGTATTCGTACTCCTCGAAGGCGATGGAGTCCTCGTCGTCGCCGGCGGTGGAGAGCACGAAGAGCAGCGGCTGGAGGCGCTTCACCATCCCGCGCACCAGCGTCTCCCACAGGTCGCGGGTGCGCTGGGCATGCAGCTCGTCGAAGATGAGGCCGTGCACGTTGAAGCCGTGCTTGTTGCGCACGTCCGCCGACAGGACCTTGAAGGACGACCGCGTGGCCGGGACCTCGATCGACCTGGTCCATACGTAGGCCATCTCCGAGAGCTCGGGCGAGTCCTCGACCATGTGCTTGGCGGCCTCGTGGACGATGCCCGCCTGCTCCCTGTCCGTGGCCGCCGAGTAGACTTCGGCGCCCGGCTCGCGGTCGCAGAGGGTGAGGTAGATGCCGGTACCCGACCCCAGCGGCGACTTCCCGTTGCCCTTGGCCACCCAGAGCGACACCTTGCGGAAGCGGCGCAGTCCGTCCTGGCGGCGCTTCCACCCGAATGCGGGGCGGATGATCAGCTCCCGCTGCCAGTCGGCCAGGGCGAAGGGCTGCGCCGCGAACTCCCCCTTGTGGTGCCGGAGGAACGTGGGGAAGAACTCCGTCGCGCGGTCAGCCTCCTCCGCGTCGAAGTAGTAGCGGCCGCCGGCGTCGTCGATGGCCACCGACACGCCGGGCCACCGGCGCCGCGCGGCGCGGTTCGCGCGGATCGCCGCCC
>DATENJ010000677.1:0-6111 GCA_035275125.1 Actinomycetes bacterium
CGGGCTGCTCACCCTGCTGCTGGGCGCCGGCTACGCCGCCGTCGCCCTGGTCCTCGGCCAGCTGGCCGGGCGGGACTCGAGCCTGGCCGTCGCCGGGGCCACCCTGGCCGTGGCGGCGCTGTTCCAGCCGGCCCGCCGCCGCGTCCAGCAGGTGGTGGACCGGCGCTTCAACCGCCGCCGCTACGACGCCGCCAAGACCATCGAGGCGTTCAGCGCCCGCCTGCGCGACGAGGTCGACCTCGACACCCTGACCGGCGAGCTGCTGGCCGTGGCCGCCCAGACCATGCAGCCGACCCGGGCGTCGCTGTGGCTGCGGGACGCGGGTGGCCGTCACTGACCGGTCGGTCCAACCTGGATGGGGTGGTGTGCGGGTGGTAGCGTCCAGAATCGAGCCCGTGTCCGGCCAGGCCGTACCAGAAAGGCGGGCAGTGCCGTGCCGATCAACCCGAACGACCTGGCCAAGAGCATCGGCGCCCTTGGCAGCCTGGATTCGGGGCAGGGACTGGCCCCGACCCTGCAGCAGGTCGCCGACTCGGCCAAGCAGCTGTTCGGGGCCGACGCCGCCGGGCTGATGCTGGTGGACGCCGAGGGGCAGCTGCGCTGGGCCAGCGCCTCGGACCAGACCGCCCAGACGGTCGAGGACGGTCAGGAACGGCTGGCCCAGGGCCCGTGCGCGGTGGCGTTCAGCCAGCGGCTCCCGGCCTCCATCCGTGACATCCGCATCGAGCCCGAATGGGCCCAGTTCGCGCAGGTGCTGATCGGCGAGGGGGTCCGCGCGGCCCTGAGTGTGCCGGTGGAGCTGGACGGCGGGGTGATCGGGACCCTGGACATCTACGCCGGCCAGCCGCGGGACTGGGACCCGGGCGAGGTCGCCGCCCTGCAGGCCTATGCCGGGCTGGTGGCCAGCCTGCTCAGCGCCGCCGTCACCGCCGAGGTCAAGGGGCGCCTGGCCGGTCAGCTCCAGGCCGCCCTTGAGCATCGCTGGCTGATCGAGCAGGCCAAAGGGGTGTTGATGGGCCGCGAACGGCTGGACGCCGAGACCGCCTTCGAGCGGCTGCGGGGGGCGGCCCGGTCCTCGACCCGGCGGCTGGCCGACGTGGCCAGGGACGTGACCGCCGGCCAGCCCCTGCCCAGCGGCCGCCGCGACCTCGCCAAGGGAAACGAGCAGGCCAGATCCTGGGAGACCGGCTCCTGAACCCCCGGCGGCCCGGGGTGCGAGGGGTGGGGGTGCTGGACCGCATCGCCGGCCTCCAGACAGGGGACCATGTCTGCTGGACGTATGCCTCGGATGCCGAGCACCGGCAGGTCCTGACCACCTTCTTCGCCGAGGGCGTCGTCAGAGGCGAGAAGGTCTTCTACCTCGCGGACGACGACTCCGCCGCTGAGCGGCTCCTGGATGCCCTGAGGGACGAGGGGCAGCCCGTCGACCGTCTGCTGGCCAGCGGACAGCTGGTGTTCAAGGCGGCGGAGGAGGCCTACACGCCGGGTGGCGTCTTTGATCCCGACGCCCTCCTCGACCTGCTCCGCACCTGGGTCGAGGAAGCCGCGCAGAAGGGCTGGACCGGCGTGCGCGGCGCCGGCGAGGTCGCCTGGCTGCTGGGTCGCCCCGACGTGGAGGGCCGCTCGGGTGGCTACGAGCTCCGGGTGGACATGCTGGCCTCGCGGCTGCCCTACACCGGGCTGTGCTGCTACGACCTGCGGGAGTGCGACACCACCGAGACCCTGATCTCCCAGGCGGTCCACCCGCTGCAGCTCGCCCCGCCCGGCCCCGACGAGCGGCCGCTGTTCGGTGTCCACGGCACCGCCGACGGCGGGCTCGAGCTGCTCGGTGAGCTCGACTGCTGGTCCGCCGAGGAGGTGCGGGTGCTCCTGGCGACGGCCGGCGGGGACCTGTGCGAGCCGGTGCTGGACGTCTCCCAGCTCCGCTTCGCCGACGTCGCCGCGATGCGGATGCTCGCGGCGGCGACCCGGGAGCTCGCCCGGACCCACGGCCACGTCGAGCTGGCCGGCACGTCGGCGATCTTCCGGAAGGTCTGGGGGTTGCTACGGCTCGACGCCCAGACCCCGGCGCAGCTGAACTAGGAGACCTGGCTGCTGGCGACCCGGTCGAAGAGGCGGGCGGGCAGAAACCGGTTCAGCGCGAGCAGCGGCCGAGCCATGTAGCCGACCGGGTAGCGCGGTCTCGGCCGAGACGTCTCGACCGCCTTGCGGATGGTGCTGGCGACCACCGACGGCTCCGACGCCTTGCTGGTCTCGCCGTAGATGGCGTCGGTGCCCTCGGCAAGGGCCTCGGCGAGCTCCCGGTAGGCGCCGTGCCCGGAGATCTCCCGCACCCCAGAGGAGGTGACGCCGCCGAACTCGGTCTTGATGAGGCCGGGCTGGATGAGCACGACGTCGACGCCGAACCGCTTGACCTCCTGGCGGAGGGCGTCCGAGTAGGCCTCGAGGGCATGCTTGGAGGCGTGGTACCAGGCCCCGAGCGGGAAGGCGATCTCCCCGCCCATCGAGGACACGTTGACGATCGTGCCCGAGTGCCGCTCGCGCATCTGCGGCAGCACCAGCTGGACCAGGCGGGCCGGCCCGAACAGGTTGACCTCGAGCTGGTAGCGGGCCTGCTCGAGCGGGACGTCCTCGGCGGCGCCGTAGAGCCCGAACCCGGCGTTGTTGACCAGGACATCGAGCCGGCCCTGCCGGTCCAGGATCGTCTGCACCGCGCGCTCCAGGTCCGCGTCGTTGGTGACGTCCATCGTCAGGGCGTGCCCGCCGGCGGCGCTGACCTCCTCAAGGCTCTGGACGCGGCGGGCGCCGCCGTAGACGGTGTGGCCGGCGCGCAGCAGCTCAAGGGCGGTGGCGCGCCCGATCCCCGACGAGGCCCCGGTGACGAGCACGATCTTCGACATGGCCGCCCATGCTGGCATGGCAGCGGACCGCGGTGCCACAGTTGGTGGGCCCACAGGGCACGCTGTCGCCGCCGAAGGGGAGGACCGCCGTGAAGCTTGGTCTGCACTACTGGAACTACTCGACCCCATCGGACCCGGCGGAGATGGCCGCCACCCTCGGCGAGACGGCGCGGATCGCGGACGAGGCCGGGTTCTCATGCTTCAGCGTGATGGACCACTACTTCCAGATGGACCACGCGGGCTCGGCCGCCGAGCCGATGCTGGAGGCCTACACCACGCTCGGCTATGTCGCGGCCAGGACCGAGCGGATGACCCTCGGGGTGCTCGTCACCGGCGTGATGTACCGCCACCCAGGGCTGCTGGCCAAGATCGTGACCACCCTCGACGTGCTGTCGAGCGGCCGGGGGCGGCTCGGCATCGGCGCCTCCTGGTACGAGCGCGAGCAGGTCGGCCTCGGCGTGCCGGTGGTGCCGGTGGCGGAGCGGTTCGAGCGGCTGGAGGAGACGCTCCAGATCTGCCTGCAGATGTGGAGCGACGACAACGGGCCGTTCAACGGCCGCCACTACCAGCTTGCCGAGACGCTGTGCGTTCCCCAGCCGCTCAGCCGGCCGCATCCGCCCATCCAGGTCGGTGGCGGCGGCGAGAAGAAGACCCTGCTGCTGGTGGCCCGCTACGCCGACGCCTGCAACGTGTTCGGGAGCAGCCCCGCCGACGTCGCCGGCAAGCTGGACGTGCTGCGCTCCCACTGCGAGGCCGAGGGGCGCGACTACGACCGGATCGAGAAGACCGTGCTGGCGGTCATACCGCCCCTGGCCGACGTCGACGCCTTCCTGGCCGCCGCCCACGAGTACGCCGCCCTCGGGGTGACCGAGCTCGAGGTCATGCCCGACCGGCACCCGGTCGAGTTCGCCGAGCAGATCGCCGACCGAGTGCTCCCAGGCCTCGCCAACCTGTGACCAGTTAGGGCGCCGCCTCCCGCCGGCACGCCTGACTGGCGATGGTGTAGTCGCGCAATGCCAGGAAGAGCCGCTCGTCACGGACATTCCTGTTCAGTCGTGAGATCACCTCGTCGGCCAGCTCGGCCGTCTTGATGCACTGCTCCGGGACCGAGCTGACGGTCTGGGGAACGGTCACGGTGCTGGGCGGGACGGCGGTGGTGGCCTGGACGGTCGGCGCAGGAGCCCCTTGGCCGTTGTCCTGGCCTCGCTGGACCCCGATGAGGAACCCGACGCCGAGGGCCAGCACCAGCAACAGGTTCACGGCCAGGGCCAGCCGTCGTTGGGACCCGCGGAGTAGCGAGGTAGCGGGCGAGTTCGGGGACGGAGCGGGCTGAGGATCCGGCTCCCACGGCACGGGGTCGCCGTGGAGGAGGATCACCCGTAGGGCGGTGGTCGCGTCGACCTGGGTGGCGCTGGCCTCCCGGAGCGCGTCGGCGGCCGCGTCGAGGCGTTGGTCGATGGCGCTGTCGGCCGCACGAGGGCCCTCGGTGAAGTTCATGTCGACCTCCGGTCGGGCCCGGTGCCGAGCGTGCGGGCGAGCTTACGGCGGCCCTGGTGGAGCTGGGCCTTGATGGTGCCGGGGGCGCGACCCAGAGCGGCCGCGATCTGGGCGATGCTGTAGTCCTCGTAGTAATGGAGGGCGATCACCTGGGCCTGGCTGGGTGGCAGGGTGCGGATAGCCTCCCAGACCTCGGCGTGGTCGTCGGCCAGCTTGATGGTGTCATCCGCGTACTGGACCACCGACTCGCGCTCGCGCGCCTGCTGACGGAGGTAGGCCCGAAGGAACGAGCCCCGCTGGTTGAGCGCGACCTTGCGGACCCAGGCGCGAGGGTTGTCGAGGCCGCCGACCCGGGCCCAGTCGCGGTAGGCGACCAGGAAGGTCTCCTGGGCCAGCTCCTCGGCGACCAGGCGGCTCCGGAGCAGCCCCTGCAGTAGGCCTACCACTTTGGGGTATTCGCGGAGATAGAACTCGTCGAACGGTTCTTGTCCCATCTTGTGTGCTCACTCGCTCCAGCGATCCGGTCGGTTTAGCGGTCCGGCGAACCGGGCTTCCGGGGCGGGTTGCGGTTGGTGTTAGGCTTGCCTAAAAATTGGGCCTGGTGCGTTGATGGCGCGGGACGAGGAGAGCTTGCATGGGTGAGGCGGGTCGGGTCGAGCCGGGGGCCGGTGGGGTCGGGCGGGTGGTTGCCGCGCTCGGGCTGGGGGCGGTGCTGCTGCTGGCCGGGTGCGGGAAGGACGACGGGGCCGGGGTCCGCAGTGAGGGCGCGGCCAGCGGGTCGGGGACCGGGTCGGGCTCGGGCTCGGGCACGGGGTCCGGGTCGGGGCTGGCCGGGCAGGACCTGAGCGGCACCACCAGCGACCAGCTGGTCCTCAAGGCGGTGGCCGACTACAAGACCTGGGTCGTGGCCGAGGTCGACGGGCTGGTCGCCGACACCGCCAAGTTCACCGACGCGGTCAGGGCCGGCGACGTGGCCGAGGCCAAGAAGCAGTTCGCCCCCAGCCGAGTGCGGTGGGAGCGGATCGAGCCCATCGCCGGCCTGGTCGAGGAGATCGACGGCGCGGTCGACGCCAGGGTCGACGACTTCGAGGGCGTCAACGACCCCGCCTTCACCGGCTGGCACCGGCTCGAGTACCAGCTGTGGGAGAAGAACTCGACCGCCGGCGCCAAGACCTTCGCTGACCGGCTGGACAAGGACATCGCCACCCTCGACCAGAAGATCAAGGGCCTCGAGTTCCCGCCGGCGGCGGTCGCCCTCGGCCCGGCCGAGCTCATCGAGGAGGTCTCCGAGGGCAAGATCACCGGCGAGGAGGACCGCTACTCGCACACCGACCTGTCGGACTTCGACGCCAACGTCGACGGCTCCAAGAAGCTGTTCGAGCTGCTCACCCCGGCCCTGCAGGCCAAGGACGCCGCGCTGACCTCCGAGATCACGGCCGGGTTCGCGGCGGTCGACAAGAGCCTGTCCGAGTACGCCAACCCCGACGGCAGCTTCAAGCTGTACACGGCCCTCCAGGCCGCCGACAAGACCCGCATGCAGGCCGAGCTGGCCGGCCTGTCCGAGAAGCTGGCCCGCATCCCGGGCGTGCTCGGCCTCAAGGGCTGACCTGGAGTTCACCTGGATATGAGCGGCGACCTTCCCACCGGAGAACGTCCGGCCAAGCTCGGGCGGCGAGCCTTCCTGGGGTCGGCGGCACTCGGGTCGGCCGCCCTC
>DATENJ010000678.1:0-2261 GCA_035275125.1 Actinomycetes bacterium
CGGGCCCGCGGGCCGGCCCCGGCCGGCTTCCGGCGCCTCCGGGTCGAGGACGTCAGCTTCACCTACCCGAGCGCCACCACCCCGGCCGTGACCGGCGTGTCCATGGAGATCGGGGCGGGCGAGATCGTCGCCCTTGTCGGCGAGAACGGCTCGGGCAAGACCACTCTGGCCAAGCTGCTGTGCCGGCTGTACCTGCCCCATGGCGGCCGGGTCCTGTGGGACGGGGTCGACACCGCCACCGCCGACCCCGACGGGCTGCGCCGGTCGGTGGCCGTCATCTTCCAGGACTTCCTCCACTACTCGCTGCCCGCCGCCGAGAACATCGGCATGGGCCGCCACCAGCGGATCGGCGACACCGGGGCCATCCGGGGGGCGGCCGTCCACGCCGGCGCCGACGACTTCCTGGCCGAGCTGCCCAAGGGGTACGAGACCGTGCTCGGGCCCGAGTTCGAGGGGGGCAAGGAGCTGTCGGTCGGCCAGTGGCAGCGGGTCGCCCTCGCCCGGGCGTTCTTCCGCGACGCCCCGTTCATCATCCTGGACGAGCCGACCGCGGCCCTCGACGCCCGGGCCGAGCACGAGCTGTTCGAGAGCATCCGGACCCTGTGCCGGGGCCGGTCGGTGCTGCTGATCTCCCACCGGTTCTCCAGCGTCCGCTCGGCCGACCGCATCTATGTCCTGGACGGCGGCCGGGTGGTCGAGTCGGGCAGCCACGACCAGCTGATGGGCCTTGGCGGGCGCTACGCCGACCTGTTCACTCTCCAGGCCTCGGCCTACCTGGCCCCCGAGTCCACCTGAAGCAGGGGCTCGCGCAGGTACTCGACGAAGTCGTGGCCGTGGTAGTAGCGGGGCAGCCGGGCCACGGCCACGAACCCGAGGCGCTCGTAGAAGCGGCGGTGGCGGTCGGTGTCGGGGCAGCGCAGGAAGCAGCGGGCCGCGCCCAGCTCGGCCGCGCGTAGGCAGAACAGCTCGACCAGCCGGCCGCCCAGCCCCCGGCCCTGGCGCGGCTCGGCGACCAGCAGGTCGTGCAGCCGGGCCATGCCGGCCACGGCCTCGCCGAGGGCCACCCCGGCCAGCTCACGCCCGGCCCTGGCCTCGACCACCACCGGGCGGCTCGTCCAGTCAAGGTCGGCGCCGAACAGGCGCCGGTCGGCGGCCGGCCACTCCCTGGCCATGAACGCCCGCAGCTCCGGGTGCTCGGCCTCGACCACCCGACAGGTGATCAGCGAGTCCAGCTCCTCCGGTCGCATGGGCACATCTTCTATGATCGTTCGCGCGCACAATCGCTCCGGGTGGGAAAGGAACCGAATGGACGTCCGCCTCACCGGCGTCTACATCGCCGACGCCAGGCTCGTGTCCGAAGGCGTGGTCCAGCCCGAGGACGCCATGGCGGTGTTCGTCGGCCGGGCCGGCAAGGGGCGGATCGCCCCGTTCTCGGTCCGCCGCTCCTACACCGGCGCCGGCGGCTGGTACCGAGAGGCCATGGCCGTGCTCGCCCCCAACGGCGACGTCGTCTGGCGCAGCCCGGAGCAGGCCCTGACCCTGCGCGGCTCCAGCAAGATCGACACCTTCACCGACGAGGTCCACGGCGTGGCGGTCGACTCCGACGACGACCACGAGCTCATTCTGTTGATCAACGGGGACGAGGTCGGCCGCGTCCCCATGGCCGTGCTCGACGAGGACCCGCCCTGGTCGAGCGGGTCGGAGACCGACGTGCTTGAGGAGGCGCTCAAGAAGAGCACGGTGGTCTGGGTCGAGGTCCCGGGCGATGGAGGGACCGGCGGCCGGGCCGTGGCCGTCTGGTACGGCGTCCTCGACGGCCGCGTCTACGTGCTCGTGGGCGGGTCCGAGCAGCACGTCGCCGGGCTGGCCGAGGCGACCGAGGTGGTGCTGGTGGCCCGCTCCAAGGAGCAGCAGTCGCTGGTCGCCGAGGTCGAGGCGTCGGCCCGGGTGGTCGCCCCCAACGACCCGCTGTTCGCCCGGGTGGCGTCGGTGCTCCTCCCCCGCCGCCTCAACCTGCGCGACGGCGAGGAGGCGGTGGACCGCTGGCGCAAGGAATGCACCCTGGTCGAGCTCACCCCGTCGTCGATCCCGGCAGAGGTGTAGGGGCAACTCGGACGGGTAGGCAGACCGGAAACGCAATCGACGCAACAAGCCCGAGGGAGGGCCGCATGGGGTTCCGCAAGTCCAAGGCGACCAAGGCCAAGGAGACCGTCACCGAACAGGTCACCGACCGGACCGACGACCTGGTGGCCGCGCTCGAG
>DATENJ010000679.1:0-7726 GCA_035275125.1 Actinomycetes bacterium
TGCCGCGCGGCGTGGGACGAGGGCTGGTGCGCGCAGAGCAAGTCGCACGGCATGGACCCGCCGGCCGCGTACCAGCGACGCACGGCGAAGCCGCCTGACGAGGACGGCAAGGACAAGGGCGCGGGCTCCGACTCCGCCGACGAGAAGGGTGCCGCCTGATGGGATTCCACCAGCTGCAGCCCGACCGCGCCGGCGACACCGTCGCGCGCGCCCTGAATCAGCTCAGCGCCTACGCGGAGATCCTCCGTCCCGAGGACGTGGACGAGCCCATCCTGGCGCCCACCGTGGCCCACGCCGTCCACGAATGGCTGGTCGAGCTCAATCACTCCGCCGCGCTGGCGGCGGTGAAGGTGCAGCCCCGTCGCCTGGCGTTGCTCTATGGCCCGCCCGGCACGGGCAAGACGACGCTCGCCCACCACCTGGCCTCGCGCCTCGGCCTGCCCCTGGTGGCCGTCCAGTCCGAGCGGATCTTCGGGAAGTACCTGGGCGACACCGGGCGGGCCCTGGGCGCGCTGTTCGACGCCCTGGCCGAGGTCGAGCACCACTGCGTCCTGCTGCTGGACGAGTTCGACGCCCTGGGCGGCAAGCGCATCGAGGCCAGCAGCGGGGCCACCCAGGAGCGCAACCAGGCGCTCACCGTCCTGCTACGACGGATCGAGGGCTTCAACGGTATCGGGCTGGCGGCCACGAACACGAAGGACGCCCTCGACTCCGCGATGTGGCGGCGCATGGGGCTGCAGATCTCCGTGGACCTCCCCGGCGAGAACGAGCGCTTCGCCATCATGCGGAAGTATCTGCTGCCCTACGACCTGGAGGACGCCGCCATCGACGTGCTCGTCGACGTGACCCGCGGTTGCAGCCCGAGCCTGCTGCGCCAGCTGATGGAGGGCGTGAAGCGGATCCTGGTGCTGGCGCCGCAGCTGCACTTCGACGTGTCCCAGCCCGGGCCCGTGTTCCGGCACGTCATCGCCTCCATCTCGCCGCCCCCGGAGATGGAGCAGCCGCCGCTCTGGACCGACCGGACCGCCCAGGAGCGCGTCAAGAGCATCACCTGGCCGCCGGGGAGGGTGGCTTGACCCTGCAGATCACGGTCCTGGGGATCCCGGTCCCGAAAGGCAGCGCGAAGTACTACCCGACGAAGAGGGGGAAGGTCGTGGTCACCCACGACAACCCGAAGACGCAGCCCTGGGGTGAGATGGTGGTGGCCTCCGCTCTCACCGAGAAGATGCGCCGCCAGCACCGCCAGCTGGAGGGTCCCGTGGGCCTGGCCTTGCGGTTCTTCCTACCCCGGCCGAAGTCGGCGCCACGACGGGTCACGGAGCCAACGAAGAAGCCCGACCTCGACAAGCTCATCAGGGCGGTGAAGGACGGCCTGACCCGGGCGGGGATCTATCGGGACGACGCCCAGGTCGTCGTGCTCTTCGCCCGCAAGGAGTTCGCCGCCGGCGCCACCGACCCGCTGGGCGCCGACGGCATCCCGCGCGCGTGGATCGAGGTGGGCCCGCAGCCGGAGGTCCTGGCTTCCGGTCACTGGCCCGGCGAGGGCCTGAGCGGGAAGGCAGCTCCCGCGTGAGCCGCGCCTGGGACGACCTGGTGATGGAGGCAGGGCTGGCGTGGGCCGAGGTTATCGCTCGAGCCGTGACGAAAGCGGTGCGGGAGACCAGGTCCCAGCCCGGCGCGAGCGGCGAGGCGCACGTGAAAATCGACATCCAGCGGGCCGCCGTGGTCAACGTCAGGCGGGTTGTGGAGGAGAGCGAGCGGGCGAGCTCTTGACTGCGCGAACGCAGTAGGCGCAGAATCTTGGCCGAGACGTACCCAATGCCCTCGGGCGGCCTGAACTGACAGGCTAGGGCAACCGCCGGCCCCACCCACGGGCCCCGGCACCGAACGGAGAACATCCGCGGTGCCGGCGTCTTCGATCCAGCAGAAGGGCTTCGACCTCGACGGGGTGCCGTTCATCCCCGCGCGGAACTACACGCCCGCCAGCCGCGACCAGGTGGCCCTCGTGGTCCTCCATTCGATGGAGAGCCAGGAGAAGCCCGGAACCGCCCGGCGCGTCGCCGAGTGGTTCGCCGGCGAGAACGCCCCGCGCGCCAGCGCCCACTACTGCGTCGACGCCGACGTGGTCGTGCGCTGCGTCCGCGACCAGGACATCGCCTGGCACGCGCCCGGGGCGAACAGCAACGGCATCGGCATCGAGCACGCCGGTCGCGCTGCGCAGACGCGCGCGGAGTGGAGCGACGCCTACTCGATGGCCGTGCTCGAGCGCTCGCTACGCCTGGCCGTGGCCCTCTGCCTGCGCTGGAGCATCCCGCCGCGCCTCGTCACGCCGACCGGCCTGGTCGCCGGCGAGCACGGCATCACCACCCACGCCTACGTGTCGGAGGCCTTCCGCCGCTCGAGCCACACCGACCCGGGCCCCGGTTTCCCCTTGAGCTGGTACCTGCGCCGGGTGGAGGCGGACCTCCAGGCGCTCAGGAGCCAGCCCTGAAAGAGAGGCGAAGCATGAGGCGTTTCCAGACGGGAGCCCTGGCGCTGGCGGCCATCTTGGTCCTGGCGTCCTGTCAGCCGCCGCCGACCGTGCCGGACATCATCGTCAACGCCGGCAACAACAACGGGAACATCAGCAACCCCGGGGGCCCGGGCGCGACCCCCAGCCCCGGCGCCCCGGGTGCCACCTGCGGGACCGTCGCCACCGTCCGCGTGGGCTTCTTCGGCATCGGCTGTCCCAGCGGCGTGGCCCCGCGCAACGGCGAGGGCGTCCTGCCGATGGGCTGCATGGGCTTCGAGACCGCGACGCCGAAGAACGCGCAGGGCACCGACGTCCCGGCCAGCGTCCACGGTCCGCTGATCGCCTGGGCCGCGCCGACCGGTTCCGAGCGGGTGCGGCTGGTCGCGGTGGAGGAGCCCTTCAACCAGAACGTGGTGCCGGTGTCGGTGGGCGACGTGGTGGTGAGCGCCACGAACACGCCCCCGAGCTGCAGCCCCGTGACGGGGACACACTCCTTCCAGGTGGTCGCCGCGTCCGCCCGGTCTGGCGACTCGGCCGCGGCCGCGGCCCTGCAGCACGGCGACGAGGTCGTCGTCTACGACATGCACGGGCGCGCCCGTGGGACCTACCGCCTCGGCGACCCCTGGCCGACCTGGCTCCGGCAGCTCGAGGTCGAGGCCCGCGGCGACGGCCTGCCTTTCCCGCTCCCGGACCCCACGCCTACGCCCGAACCCCGGAGGCTCCCTTGAGCAAGGGCCGTCTGGCGTTGGCCGCGGTCCTCGGCTTCCTGTGGGCCACCGCGGCCGCGGCCGACGAGGTGTCCGTCTCCATCCTCGCCGGCGGCGGCGTCTCGATGGGCTCCGAGGCCTCGGCGGCGGTCACCCCCATGGCGCGCGTCGACGTGGGCGTGCCGGTCGCCAGCTGGCGCATGGCCCCGCGCCTGCACGTGCAGCTGGACCTGTCGGCGCTCCCGGGCCAGGCCGTGTCCCTCGAGGACCCGGCCACCTTCCGGGCCCTCGAGTTCCGACTGACGCTGTGCCAGCCCATTGCCGACAGCCTCTACTTGGACCTCTGCACCGAGGCCGGCTTCGCCAGCCGGCTCCCAGGCGATCCGGAGCCCCGGGACCGCGCCGTGCGCTGGGCCGCGGGCCTGGTGCGGTTCGGGCGGTTCGGACGGGGCTGGCTCACGGTCGGGGTCGGCGGGGACCAGCGCCTGGACGGCTTCTACCGGCCCGCGGTGGAGGTCGCCGGCGCGCTGAAGCTCTACCGGGCTGACACCGGCCCGCTGCGCGGGGGCAGCGTGCAGCTGCTGGGCGATGCGGTGCTTGGCATCGACGTGTACGGGACTGGCCCGCGCCGGGACGTGATCCGCATCGGCATGGCGGTGGGCCGGTGAGGCGCCTGTTCTGGTCGCTGCTCCTGGCGGCGTTGTGGGGCCTGACGGTGTGGACCGCCGATCGCCAGGGCTACCGCCGCGGCCTCGAGGCCGGGGTCGCAGACGGATACGAGGCCGGCCGCATCGACGGGGACAACGAGGGCTTCCTGCAGGGGCAGCGGTCTGTGGTCTGCCCGCGGTGAACTGGATCGAGCGCCAGGCCGCGAGGCTGGCGCTCAAGCGGCTCGTCAGCCGCGTCAGGTCGAAGGAGAACGTAATGGGACATCTGCAGCGCAACAAGAAGCTCTACTCCGCGGTGGCCGCGGGGATCGCGGCCTTCCTCTACGCCTACGACCTGAAGGAGGCCGCGGCCATGGTCGGGATGCTCGCCACCGGCCTCCTCGGCGCCGGCGCGCTGCCGTCCGACGCTGAGGCGCGGCGCCAGGGCAAGTAGCCCCGGGCCCCGGGTCGGAGACAGCCGGCCTGGAGTCGGGCGTGCTGCACCGCAGGAGCGAGGCGCGGTGATGGAGCAGCGGTTGATGGAGCTACTGATCGGGTTCGGCCTGGTGGGGGGCTCGAGCATCTACGGCCTGTGGTCCGCGCGGCGGGCCGCCCGCGAGGCGCGCGCGGCCAGCGAACGGCACGTCCAGCAGATCGAGCCGATCGTGCAGGAGGTCACAGGACCCGACGGCGAGCCCGGCGTGCGGGAGATGCTCAAGGCCATCGGCCAGGACGCCCGCGAGGCCAAGGTCTCCGCCGACCGATCGGCCGATCAGGGACTCCTCCTGCATCGCGACCTGCAGAGCCTCGAGGGCAGGCTGTCCTCGCGTATGGACGAGTCCGACCGGCGTCTTACGAGGGAGGTCGGAGTCCTGACCGGGCGCGTGGAGTCGGTGGAAAAGCGGATCGACGGCGTCGAGGCCGTACGGCGTGAGGTGCGAGACATCAAGGCCACCGTCCGCACCGTCGGCGCGATGCGCAGCTCGGACATGAAGGCTGCAGAGGACGGCACGGTCGACGCTGGAGGCGCGGCGACGGAGGCGGGGCCGACGACCAGCGCGGGTGCCGATCGCCGGGACAGTCCCCAGCCACCGCCGCGGCCGCCGATCCTACCCGGGGACGAGTCGTGAGGCGCGCCGCCCTCGTGATGGTCTTGCTGGTGTCACAGGCCCAGCTCGTCGCCGCTGGCGAGCCGTGGCACGGGCCGATGGTGCTCTACCCCAGCCCCGACCTGGCCCGCGACGGCGATGCCCTGGTGGCGATGCTCGACGCGGCCCAGAAGGCCCGCCGTGCCACAGGACTGCCGATCAGCGTCGGGCTGAGTGGCAACGTGATGGTCACGGTCAACGACCGCTGGCCTTTCCCCTGCCGCAACACCATGGCCGTCGCCGTCCGCGGCGGAATCCCGCCCGCGATCATCTTCCGCGACCGCAAGTACCTGGTGAAGCCCGAGCGCCACGGCTACGTGATGGTCCACGAGCTGGGCCACATCCTGGGCCTCGACCACAGCGACGACCCCAAGTCCCTCATGTACTCGAGCGGCGGCCGCGAACAGGGTGACGACTATGCCCCCGCCGACCTCAGCCGGCTGTCCGAGCTCTACGGAGGCGCGTCGAAATGAAGAAGCTGGCCGCAAACCTCGCCATCCTCGCCCTGGTACTGCCAAGCGGCGCCCAGGTGTGCCCCCCGGGCAGCCCGGACGACACCGCCGCCATCCAGAGCGCGGTCGACCTGTCGCCCACGGTCCAGTTCGAGGCCAGGTACTACTGCGTGGACGCCCGTCGCGGCGTGCGCATCCCCTCGGAGCGGATGCTGAACCTCAACGGCGCCACGGTGGGGATCCTCCCGGGCTGCACCGTCAACTGCAAGGCGTTCGAGACCGTGCCCGGCAGCGCCGGCGTGAAACTGCGCGGCCCCGGGACCATCGTCGGCGACCTGACGCCCGCTCCGGGCTTCTCGATCGGGTTCCGCGGCGACAGCGTGAGCGGCCTCGAGATCGTGGACGTGACCTTCAGGTCCTGGCGCTACGACGGCATCTGGCTGGGGGGCAACCTTGGCACCCACGACGCCGAGATCCGAAACGTGACCGTGGAGGACTTCGGGCGCAACGGCCTGAGCATCGTCAACGGCTCCGGGTTCACGGTGGACCGTTTCGCCGGGCGCCGCTCGACCCCCGCCACCCTGCTGGGCGCCGCGGTCGACGTGGAGGGCAACCCCGGGGACCAGGTCCTCGACGTAACGATCACGAACAGCTTGGCCGAGGACGTGGTGATCGGCTTCTACATGCACGCCGGCCACGGGCGCCAGGGCTACGGCTGGAAGATCACCAACAGCGTCGTCCGCAACTTCGCCCGCTACGGCGTCATCTTCAACAGCTCGGCCCACGGGTTCATCCTCGACAACCGGCTGTACGCGCCCACCCCCAACTCGCCTGCAGTGGCGGTCAATGAAGGCGCGCTGCGCGCGCTGCGTCACCTGCAGGCATACGACAAGGCCGCTGCCTTCGTGCCGGTCGGGATCAGCGTGGGCGCCACCGGCGCGATCACCGCGAACGACGTGACCCTGGCGGGCAACCGCGTGGAGGGCACGCCGCGCTCGGCGATCCTGGCCGGCGTAGTGCACCCGAGGGTCTTCGGCAATGCCTGGGTGAGCGGCTCCCTGGCCACCGTGGCGCCGTCCGCCACCATCCCCGCAACCGACGGCGTCCAGCTCTACGTGCCCTAGGAGGACCCATGATGCGTCGCCTGCTCATCGCCGTTCTGCTGCTGACCGCGCCGGTCGCCCTGGCCGAGGTCGCGGGCAACAAGGGCATCTCCGTGACGAGCACGAGCGCCACCACCACGTTCACCAACGCGGTGTCGGAGCTCACGGTGATCAACGACACCGCCAGCGCCAACGAGCTCTATGCCCGCGTCTTCTGGTGCGGCGAGGCCTCCGCCGCGGCTACCACGTCGGGCCCGATCCGCCTGGAGCCTGGCGAGTTCGTGAACCTGAAGCACAACCCCCGCACCGAGACCGGCATCGGCTACTGCGCCGTCAGCTACGTGACCGCCGCTGCTGAGACCGCCACGATGCGCCTGGTGGCCAAATGAAGCGCGACGACTGGACGACCTGGGTTGGAGTCGCCTTCATCCTGCTCTGCGGCGTGGGCATCCTCCTGGTGCCCCTCCTGATCACCGAGCCCGCGCAGGCCGACATCACCTTCGGCAAGTTCGGCGGCGGCGCCGGAGGGTCGGCCGACCTGCAGTCGTTCTCGACCCCGGGAGGAAATACCTGGACCAAGCCAGCCAACGCGAAGAACGTCTGCGTGATCCTCTACGGCGCCGGCGGTGGAGGCGGCGGGGCCAACGGCGGCGCCGCGGCCGCCGTGCGCATGGGCGGCACGGGAGGGGGCGGTGGAGCCCGTTCCTTCGCGTGCTTCAACGCCTCAGACCTGGGCGGCACAGAGACTGTGACCATCGGAACGGGCGGCACCTCTGGAGCCGGGGGCTCGTCCGCGGACGGCTTGAATGGCGGCGCCGGGGGGAACACGACATTCGGCTCGCAGCTCATGGCTGGGGGCGGTGGCGCTGGTGGCCTCGGCTCCAGCGCCACGAACCGATCGGGCGGGACAGGCGGCGGTGTGGGCCTCGCGGGCGCGGCCGGGAGTACGTCCAACGGGATCGGCGCTATGGCCTCTGCGGCCAACGCATTCGGGATCGGCGGCCAGGGCGCCGGGACGGGAGCTGGCGGCGCGGGGCACAGCGCTGACCTGGGTGGAGGCGGAGGAGGCGGAGCGGCAGGGAACGGCACGGCAGGCGCCTCTGTGGTGAACGCTGGAGCGTCGGTCATGGGCGGCGGCGGGGGAGGCGGTGGCGGTG
>DATENJ010000680.1:0-2030 GCA_035275125.1 Actinomycetes bacterium
GTAGGCGTCGCCGAGCTGGTGCTCCCAGCGGGCCCGGCGGATGGCCGCGTCCTCCGGTGCGACGCGGCCGCCGGGCGGGCCGTCCGGGCCGCTGTCGTCGACCTCCAGCAGGGCGGTGAAGAACCGGACGGCCTCGGCGTAGGCGCCCTCCCGCAGGGCCTCGGAGCCGGCCCGCTCCAGGTAGCCGACCGCCTTGGCCGGCACCTCGGCCAGCCGCCAGTGGTGGGCCAGCAGGGCCAGGTCGCCGCCGCCGGCCCGCTCGTACCACTCGGCCACCGACCGGTGCAGCTGGCGCCGCTGGGACAGCAGCATCAGGTTGTAGGCGGCCTCCTGGATGATCACGTGCTTGAACAGGTAGCTGAGGTCGGGCTCGGGGGTGTCGAGCACGGTCAGGTCGGCCCGCTCGATCTCGGTCAGGTCGGCCGAAAGGCTCAGGGCGACCGCCTGGCGGAGGGGGTGGACGTCGCGCAGGATGCCGACGGCGAACACCCGGCCGATCACGCTGGCCACCTTGACGGTGAGCTGCTGGGTGGGGCTGAGCCGGTCGATCCGGCTGGTGATGGCGCCGTGGACGGTGTGGGGCAGGCGCCGGGCCAGGACGTCGGGGACGTCGGAGGCCAGCTCGACCCGGCCGTCGACCACCCGGACCAGGCCGGCGTCGCGCAGGGCCAGGGTGAGCTCCTCGGTGAACAGCGGGTTGCCCTCGGCCTTCTCCTCGACCAGCCGGGTCAGGACCTGGGGGACGGCGGCGGTCCCGAGCCGCTGGCCGACCAGGGCCTCGACCGCCGCCGCCGACAGCCGGTCCAGCACCAGCCGCTCGATGTTGGGCGCCCGCAGCAGCCGCCGGTAGGCGGCCCAGGCGAGCTCGTCCTCGACCGTCCCGCCCTCGCTCCGGGAGCGGGTGGCCACCACCAGCAGCAGCGGCAGGCGCTCCCGGCTGAGGGCAAGGACCAGCCCGGTCGAGGCCGAGTCGAGCCAGTGGGCGTCCTCGATCACCAGCACCGTCGGCTTGTCCCCGACCAGCGCCCCGAGCAGCAGGACCAGCAGGTCCCTGGTCCGCCCGGCCCGTCCCTGCCCGCTCAGCTCGGCGCTGACCGCCGTCTCGGGCAGCTCGAGGGCCAGCACCGGGTTGAGCAGCGGAGCCAGGTCGCGGAGCTCGGGATCGGGCCCGAGCAGGTCGAGGACCAGGCGGCGGCGGGCCCCCGGGTCGGCCCCGTCGAACACCGGGAGCCGGCTGAACAGCTCCCGCCAGGCGTGCCAGGGGGTGTTGCGCTCGACGGCGTCCCCCGCCCCGGCCAGCACCGGCACCCCGACGGCCACCGCCTGGTCGACCAGCTCGGCCACCAGCCGCGACTTCCCCGCCCCGGGGTCGCCCTCCAGGACCAGCACCTGCACCACACCGGGCGCGGCGTCGACGTCGTCGGTGAGCCGCCGCAGCGCCCCGCCGAGGCGCTCCGACTCCTTCTCCCGCCCGACCAGGGGGCCACGGACGACCGGCTCCGGCCCTCGGCCGGCGGCCCGGTCGGGACGCCCCGGGCGGTATACCGGCACCGGGTCGGTCCGGCCCTTGACCAGCACCGGCGCCAGAGTCTCGAAGGCGACCGCCGAGCGGGCCGCCTTGGCGGTGGCGGCGTCGCAGAGCACGCCGTCGCCGGCCTCCTGCATGAGCCGGGCGGCCAGGTTCACCACCGCCCCCAGCATGGTGTACTCGCGCCGCCGGGGGCTGCCGACCGTCCCGCAGAAGGCCCGGCCGGTGGTGACCCCGATGGCGACCCGGCGGCCGAGGGCGGCAAGGGTCTCGCGCATGGCCATGGCCGCCTGGACACCCCGGGCCGGGTCGTCCTCGTGGGCCAGGGGCGGGAGCCCGAGCGCCGCCACCAGGGTGATGCCCTTCTCGTCGACGCTCAGCTTGTTGATGCTGCCCTCGTAGCGGTACAAGGCGCTCTGGAGGGCCCGCATGAGCTCGTCGGCCTCCTCCAGCCCGGCCCGGTGGTCCAGGTCGGGCAGGTTGGCGAAGACCACGGTGATCT
>DATENJ010000681.1:0-2116 GCA_035275125.1 Actinomycetes bacterium
CACGGCGAGGCTGCCGGCGCCTTCGACGAGTTTGGAGGCGGTGGGGACGACCAGCAGGTAGGGGAGGATGAGCAGGGCGGTGACGACGGCGTAGGTGACGGTCCGGCTGACCAGCCGGTCCAGGTCCCACAGCCGGTAGCGAAGCACCGCCACCGCCACCCCGGCCGGCACGAACAGCACCGCGTAGTAGGTCGTCACCACCCCGGCCATCCCGACCAGCAGCCCGGCCACGGCGCCGGCGGCGCCGGCCACCACCCAGCGCAGCTGCTGGCGCTCGGTCCCCCGTGAGGCGCGGAACCGCAGCACCAGCGACACCAGGGCGGCCAGCATGCTGGTCAGCCACAGCACCAGGCCGGCGGCGCCGAACGCCGCCGCCAACTTTCCCGGCACCCCGTCCAGCCCGAACGGGTTGGCGATGGGCACGATGGTCTCCTGCAGCTGCCCGGGGAGCAGGCTGTTGGCCACCAGCCCCATCACCGGCCCGACCGCGGCGGCGGCGACCACCGGTCGCCAGCGCCGCGACCGGAGCCGCCCGTCGGGCACCAGCAGGGCCGGGAGGGTGATCCCGAAGGCGACCGCCGGTGCCCAGTTGAACTCACCGACCACGGCGGCGAGCTGGACGACCAGCGGCAGCGGGCGGTGCTCGACGAGCAGCTGGTCGAGCCACGGGTCGAAGGGAACGGTCAGCGACCAGAGCAGCCCCGAGATGGCGAACAGCCACCCGATCGGGTTGGCCGGCCGCCGAAGGTCCAGGATCAGCCCGATGGTGGCATACCCGAGCGGGAACGCCACCGCGAACGCGGCCCCCTCGGCCAGCACCCCGGCCGTCAGCGGCCGGGTCACCAGCAGCGTGACCACCAGCCCGGCCGCACAGGCCCCCACCGTGGCCACCCACAGGCCCCACGCGACCAGGATCCTGGCGCTCGCCCGCATCCTCACCACACGCTCCTCGGCCATCGACCTGCCGGCGACAACCATGACAGCCCGCCGGTACGGGACCGTTACGAGCGCAGCCAATTACGCAAGCACATGGGCGAATTGACGAAGAGCGGAGTAGCCCTCTCCGTCGTATTCATACACGCAATTCGGTCACGCTTGGTTTGATTTCAGCAGGTCAGGCTTTTTAGCGCGATTCCCGAATATACGAGGGGATTTGCCTTTTCCGGGCATCTTGCATTAGATTCCGGCGTCGGCGCCTCCCCGGACCCTTGCAGGCCGCTGGACGTGCGCATCACCGAGTCCCGAACCGTCATGTCTTCCCATGCCCGACTGACACCCGTCCAAACCACGAGGCGGCACTCGACTCCCGCGAACCGCAGGAAGGTTTGAAGCGATGAGGTACAAGCTCGCGACGGCCCTGGTGGTGGTCGCAGCCCTGGCGGTAGCGACGCTCTCCGCGGCGGCCACCACCACCCGTCCGGCGCTGGCGGCCACCACCATCCCGGTGAAGGGCTGTCCGGAGAATCCCAGCCAGCATCCTCCGTGCGCCGGCGACGACGTGGTCCTCAGGTGGGACGAGCAGCTGCTCGCGAGCATCCGCGCGAACCCGGGCGGGACCGGCCCGACCGTCACCGCGCGGGCCCTGGCCGTGGTCCACACCGCCATGTACGACGCCTGGGAGGCTTACGACCCGACCGCGAAGTCCACCCGGCCGAACGGCAACCCGGAGCTGCCGGCCAACGACACCAAGAAGAGCAAGGCGATCAGCTTCGCGGCCTACAAGGCGCTGGTCGACCTGTTCCCGAGCCGACAGAGCACCTTCGCCACGCAGATGGACGCGCTCTACCCCGGCTGGTCCACCGACACCTCGACCGAGGCCGCGGTCGGGAACGCGGCCGCCGCGGCGGTGCCCACCTACCGCCACGCCGACGGCTCCAACCAGACCAACAACGGCACCACGGTGACCTATCCCTGCTCCACAACGGCTACCCCCTGCTACTACCAGCCGCAGCGGCAGTGGTACGAGCCGACCTTGAAGTACCACTGGCAGCCGCTGTGCGTGCCGCTCACGGCGGTCTGCAAGCCGCTCGACCCGAACGGCCCCAACCCGCAGTCGCCGTACACCCCGCAGTGGGCGAACGTCATCCCGTTCGCGTCGTCGCCCGCGCAGTACAAG
>DATENJ010000682.1:0-6313 GCA_035275125.1 Actinomycetes bacterium
CAGCACCTCGTCGCGGGCGCTCACGGCCTGCTCCCTCGGCGGCGTTCGCGCCGGGCCCACCAGTCGCGGAAGGTCTGGGACGGGGGCAGGGGGGCGTCCCTGGTCCCGGTCCAGGCCGAGAGTGGCGGCGGCAGGGTGGCGATCCTGCCCCGTCGCCGGCCCAGCAGCCGGCCCAGCCGGGCCGCCCGCAGCGCGCCCGTCCAGCGGGCCTGGCTGTCCATGGTCCAGGCGGCCGCCGTCATCACCGCCTGCTCGGGCGAGGGCGCCTTCGAGGCCTCGCGCTTGGCGTCCACCACCCGCGAGCGCAGGTGGACCAGCATCTGGGGGATGTCGATGGCCACCGGGCAGACGTCGTAGCAGGCCCCGCAGAGGGTCGAGGCGTAGGGCAGGGAGGCGTTGTCGGCCACCCCGGTCATCTGCGGGGACAGGACGGCCCCGATCGGGCCCGGATAGACGCTCCCGTAGGCGTGGCCCCCGGTGCGCTCGTACACCGGGCAGACGTTGAGGCAGGCCGAGCAGCGGATGCAGCGCAGGGCGCTGCGGCCCTGCGGGTCGGCCAGGGTGGCGGTGCGGCCGTTGTCCAGCAGGACGAGGTGGAACTCGCTCGGCCCGTCGCCGTCGTGCACGCCGGTCCACATGCTGGTGTAGGGGTTCATCCGCTCGCCGGTGGAGGAGCGCGGCAGCAGCTGGAGGAACACCTCCAGGTCGCGCCAGGTGGGGACGAGCTTCTCGATCCCCATCACGGTGATCAGCACCCGGGGCAGGGTCAGGCACATGCGGCCGTTGCCCTCGGACTCGACCACGGCAAGGGTGCCGGTCTCGGCCACGGCGAAGTTGGCCCCCGACAGTGCCACCTCGGCCTCGAGGAACTTGCGCCGCAGGTGCAGCCGGGCCGCCTCGGCCAGGGCCCTTGGCTCGTCGCTGAGTTCGGGGGGCGCCGGCAGGCCGACCTTGCCCATCTCGCGCAGGAAGATCTCGCGGATCTCGGCCCGGTTGCGGTGGATCGCCGGGACCAGGATGTGGCTCGGGCTGTCGTGGCCCAGCTGGACGATCAGCTCGGCCAGGTCGGTCTCCCAGGCGGCGATCCCGGCGGTGGCCAGGGCCTCGTTGAGCCCGATCTCCTGGGTGGCCATCGACTTGACCTTGACCACCTCGTCGGCCCCGGCCGCCCGCACCAGGTCGGTGACGATCTGGTTGGCCTCGATGGCGTCCCTGGCCCAGTGGACGACCCCGCCGCGGGCGGTGACCTGCTCCTCCAGCTGGACCAGGTAGCCGTCCAGTCCGGCGAGGACCTGGTCCTTGATGGCCGCCCCGGCCAGCCGCAGCTCGGCCCAGTCGGGCAGCTCGGAGACCACCGCGGCCCGCTTGGCCCTGATCGTCCCGGTGGCCTTGGCCAGGTTGCGGCGCAGCTGGGCGTCGCCGAGGGCCACCCGGGCCGCGTCCGGGAACGGCCGCCGGCCGCGCAGGTGCCCGACCCCCGGAGGGGCCGTCGGCATCCCCAGGAAGACGGGAGGGGTCATGTGGCCACCTTCGGCTGTTCGGTCCGGGTCGAGGCCAGGATCTCGGCCAGGTGGACGGTGCGGACCCCGGCGCGCAGCCGCGACAGCCCGCCGCCGATGTGCAGCAGGCACGAGCTGTCCGAGGCCGAGCAGACCTCGGCCCGGGTCGAGAGCACGTTGTGCATCTTGTCGGCCAGCATGGCCGCCGAGGTGTCCGGGTTCTTGACCGCGAAGGTCCCGCCGAAGCCGCAGCAGGACTCGGCCTGGGGCAGCTCGACCAGGTCGATCCCGCCGACCTCGCGCAGCAGCCGCAGCGGCCGGTCCCCGACCCGCAGGACTCGCAGGCTGTGGCAGGTCGGGTGGTAGGTCACCCGGTGCGGGTAGTAGGCGCCGACGTCGGTGACCCCGAGCACGTCGACCAGGAACTCCGACAGCTCGAAGGTCCGCGACGCCAGCTCCCGCGCGGCCGCGGCCAGCTCGGGGTCGCCGGCCTCGTCGGCCAGCCAGGCGTGCTGGTGGCGGACCGACCCGGCGCACGACCCGCTGGGGGCCACCACCGCGTCGTAGCCGTCGAAGGCGGCCACGTGCCGGCGCACCAGCGGCACCGCCTCGGGAAGGTAGCCGGTGTTGATGTGCATCTGGCCGCAGCAGGTCTGGGCCAGCGGCACCTCGACGGCGCAGCCGAGCCGCTCCAGCAGGCCGACCGTCGCCTTGCCGACGTCCGGGAACAGCCCGTCCACCAGACAGGTCACGAACAAGGCGACACGCACGCTCGACCCTCCACCATGCCGGTTCGTCCGCTTCCTCGTGGGAACAGCGGAACGCTACGCCATCCCGTCACCAGGCGTCGCCCGCCCGCCGGTCGCAGCGCAGCGGCCAGGCCAGGTCCAGCTCGCCGGTGGCCGGGGTCCGCAGCACCAGGATGCTGCCGTCCTCCTCGGCCGTCCGCACCGGCCCGTCCGGTCCCGCCGCCCAGGTCGGCCCCTGCCAGGTCTCCCACCCCAGCCGCTGGTAGAACCCGGGGATCCCGCTGCCGTCGCCCAGCCCCCCCAGCTCGTACCCTTCCTCGACGACCTTGCCGGCCTCCGCCATCACCAGCGTGGCCAGCCCCAGCCCCCGCCGGTCCTCCCGGGTCGCCACCCCCTCGACATACCCCGTCGCCAGTGCCCGCTCCCCGGCCACCAGGACCCTCGGCACCACCGCCCCGTGGGCCACCAGCACGCCGTCCTCGAAGGCCAGCAGGTGCACGCCCCCGAGGGTGTGCTCCCAGTCGTGCTCGTCGAACCGCCCCCCGAACGCCCCGAACAGCAGCCGCCGCAGCGCCTCCAGCTCGGCGGTGGCCAGCTCGGCCGTCGTGGCCCGGCGCAGCCTGGTCATGCCCGGGGGGAGGTGGCGAAGGCCTGGCGGATGCGGCCGCCCATCACCCGGCCGTTCACGACCTGGAGCGGCATGATCAGCACATAGACCATCCCCGACCAGAAGGCCGCGTCGGGGCCGCCGACGGCCACGATCGCGATCGACGTCAGCCCGATGGCCACGTTGATGGCGAAGCCCTGGATCTCCGAGCGGGTCGTCAGCCGCTCGTAGGTGGTCAGCTCGAGGGTGTCGGCCAGCCGGTGGGCGCGCAGGTACAGCAGGCTGAAGACGAGCTGGACGGCGATGAAGCCGGCGCCGTAGACGAGCATCATCAGCGGCACCTGCCGCTGCTCGATCGCCCCGGCCGGGGCGTCCCCCAGCAGCTGGTCGAACAGTACCCAGAACAGGATGGCGAAGCAGACCGCGAAGGCGAAGACGGCGTCGGACAGGCCCTCGAGGCGGGAGATGTCGCCCCCGCGCCAGTGGAAGCCGTGGTCGGCCCCGAATCCCTGTTGCTCCAGTCGCCGTCGCATCCGCCCATGATGCCAACACGCCGGGACCGCTACCGGCGCGGCTGCCCCTCCGGGGACCTGGCCGCTCTCGCCTCCGCCAGTAGCGACCCGGACAGGAACAGGACCAGCACCGCCAGCTGGGCCAGGGCGGAGACCGTCAGGCCGAGGGGGATGGTGGCCAGGGCGAGAGCGGCCGCGACGGCCCGGAGGTGGCCGGGGCCGATCTCGAGGGTGCGGCGGAACAGGACGTCGCCGGCCAGGAACAGGGCAACGCCGCCCGACAGCAGCAGGGCGTGGGCCAGGTCGAGGGGCTCGAAGGCGTGGCCGACGACGTCCTTGAGGCCGGCGGCGAGGGCGATGATGCCTCCGAGCATGACCAGGTGCCAGTAGCCGAAGGCCTGGATGGCGACCCAGCCGCGGCGGTCGTCACCGACGGCGGCCAGGGCCCGCTCGGCGCGGGCGTCGTCGCCGCCGAAGTAGGCCCACCACAGGCACGCCGCCAGCAGCAGCCCGAGCACGGCCACGCTGGCCAGGGTCAGGTCGACCGGGAGGCCGGCGGCGCCGATGCCGATGGCCACGATCGACTCGCCGAGGGCGACGATCACCACCAGGCCGTGACGCTCGACGAAGTGGGCCGGGGCGATCCGGAACCCGCCGACCCCGGCCAGCAAGGGGGTGAACCACTCCAGCACGAACGCGGCCCCCCACAGCAGGTAGGCGGCCGTGCCCTCGACCATCACGGCGGCCAGGACGAGCAGGGCCGAGACGAGGTTGAAGGGGGCCAGGCGGACCAGCGCCCTGATGGTGTTGGGGACCCCGGTGCGCGAGTAGAGCCCGGTGTGGATGCAGACGATCACCAGGTAGGCGACCCCGAAGGCGATGTCGCCCTCGGTGAAGGCCCTGGGGATGGCCAGGGCCAGGACCAGGAACCCGGCCATGCCGCCGAGCAGCAGCAGCCGCCGGGCCACCCGGTCGGTCGCGACCGCGTTGGTCATCCAGGCGTAGCCGCCGTACATCCAGAAGATCACGCCCAGCATGAGGACCACCCGCAGGAGCCCTCGCGGGGTCGGGTCGTCGCTCAGCACCGCCGTCAGCTGGGTGATGGTGAAGACGAAGACCAGGTCGAAGAAGAGCTCGAGGGTGGAGACCCGCTCGACCTGTTCCACCGGGGGACCACCCTGGCGGTCCCCCGGACCCCCCCGCTCGGCCTGCCCGGGCGGGCCGGTCACCTCAGATCCCGGCCTCGGCCGGGAGGCGGCCGGAGGTGACGGCCTTGACGAGGGCGTCGTGGTCGGCCTCGGTCTGGTCGGCGTAAGCCCGGGCGAATCGAGCAAACGCCCGGTCGGCGCTGTCGCCCTTGCCCAGGTAGCCGGACAGGACGGTGGCCCCGGTGGAGCGGGCGTGGCCCTTGGCCAGCAGGGTGCCGCAGACACGGGAGTAGTCCATCAGGGCCGACCCGTCCATGCCGTCGACGGTGATGGCGCCCTTCATGTCGCGGAACTGGCGCACGTAGTAGTCGCGCCCGCCGACGGTGGTCCAGCCGAGCAGGGGGTCGCTGACCGTCTGGAGGGTCTGCTGGTACTCGACCACCCGCTGGCCCTGGTGGGCGTGCCAGGCCGTGTCGCCGTGCACGAACCGGGCCACACACGACCGCCTGGCCTGCTTGAGCTGGAGGAACACGACGTCGCTTGGGTCGTTGCCCTGGAGCAGGGTCACATAGGCCCGCAGGCCGACGCTGCCGACCCCGACGACCTTGTGGGCCAGGTCGACGACCACGTAGTAGCCCAGCACGCGGCGCCAGTGGTGCGGCAGGGTGTCCAGGTAGGCCTCGAGGCCCTCGATCAGCTGGCCCGTCTCCCGGTCGGAGGTGTGGGTGACCAGCGGCGGCTGGTCGACGATGTGGCGGGCCCCGTCGCGCTCGCGGGTCAGCTTGGGCAGGGCGCGGTCGCTGGTCCTGGTCCGGGCCCGCTTGGCCGCCCGCTCGATCTCGCCCCGCAACGACCAGTCGGCCAGCTCGGCCCGCATCCGGTCGATGTCGAGGCGGTCGAAGGACCGGGCCAGCAGCGGCTGGCCGGCCAGCTGGCGCAGCTGGCGCCGGTAGGCGTAGGCACAGCGCAGGACGGCGTCCTCGCAGGTGTCCTCGGACAGGCCGTTCTGGCGCCCGGCCACCCAGACGCTGGTCGTGAGCCGGTACAGGTCCCACTCCCAGGGCCCGGGGTGGGCCTCGTCGAAGTCGTTGAGGTCGAACACCAGGTCCCGTTCGGGCGAGGCGTAGAAGCCGAAGTTGCCCAGGTGGGCGTCCCCGCAGATGACCGGCTCGACCCCGGTCCGGGGGAGGTGGGCGAAGTCCTCGGCCATCAGCCCGGCCGAGCCCCGCAGGAACGCGTACGGCGAGGCCACCATCCGCCCGACCCGCACCGGGACCAGCCGCTGGAGCCGGCCGTCGTGGGCCTCCTCGATCAGGTCCAGTGGGTCGGGCCGGTCCTCGGCCGGGCGCCAGCGCCCGAGCGCCGCCCGCTTGACCTGATCGCGCAGGGCTTTCCCGGCCGCCGAGCGCTCTTCGCTGGTCGGCAGCGAGGTCCGCAGGACAGTGGCCATCTCAACCTCCGCCGAGGTACGGTCCGCCGGCTGCTATCTTGCCAGCGCAACGACACTCGAGGGAGAGACAACCTTGCGGATCGGTATCGGGCTTCCCAACCCCGTCCTCGACGTCCCCGGGCGGCTGGTGGTCTCCTGGGCCAGGCGGGCCGAGGAGCGGGGCTTCTCGTCGCTGGCCACGATCGACCGGATCGCCTACCCGAGCTACGACTCGCTCACCGCGCTGACCGCGGCGGCGGGCGCCACCGACCGGATCGGCCTGGTCACCAACATCCTCGTGGCGCCCGTCTACAACCCGGTGCTCCTGGCCAAGGTGACAGCCAGCCTCGACCAGCTCTCGGGCGGCCG
>DATENJ010000683.1:0-3539 GCA_035275125.1 Actinomycetes bacterium
GCCATCCACCGCAGCCAACTCTTTGAGCCAGTGGCCTTCCAGCCGGTCGATCAGTTGCCGCAGGGCCAGGACCCGTTCGGCCAGCACGGTGTCGGTCAGCCGCTCCAAGTCCTCAGCAGCCAACCCATCAAGAGCCGCCGCCAGCGACGCCAGGTCAGGCGGCGACCCAGCCGGCGGGCCGGCCGCTGGCCTGGTCGGCTGGCTAGTCGAATGTGTGTTCGAGTCCATAGCGGCAACCTATCAAGCCCCCACCCAAAGGCAACCACCACCACCCAATCTGGGGACAACATCACCAAGGAGGCTGAGCTCGCAGCCGGGTCGCCGCAGCTCGCCCGGCCGGTTCAGGGCAACGCTCGTGCCAGGCAACCGGATGGGGCCCAAGGCGGCCTCGACCACCATGCTAGGTAACTGGATGGGGGCCCGACCCAAAGTGCCCGGCAGCGGCATGGGGCCCCGACCCACCGCACCAGGTCCCTGCAAGGAGCCCGCCCCGCCCACGACCCACCATGCGAGCTCCTTACATCGGGGCCCTACCCACTGTGCCAGGCAACTGAATGGGGCCCGAACTGGCCTCGACCTACTGTGCCCGGCAACTGGATGGGGCCCGACCCACCGCATTAGCTCCCTACATCGGGAACAGCGCCCTACCCTTCGCCGCGTTGGCGGCGGTAGCGACGGATCAGGGTGCTGGTGGAGCTGTCGTGGTCCAGGTCGTCGCCGGCCGCGGGGGCGAGCTCGGCGGCGATCCGGGTGGCCAGCACCTTGCCCAGCTCGACGCCCCACTGGTCGAAGGAGTTGACGTCCCAGACGACCCCCTGGGTGAACACCTTGTGCTCGTACAGGGCGGTCAGCTGGCCGAGCACCGACGGGCTCAGCTCGGGGGCGAGGATGGTGCTGGTCGGGCGGTTGCCGGGGAAGGTGCGGTGGGGGGCGAGGTCGGGCGCGACCCCCTCGGCCAGCACCTCCTCGGTCGTCTTGCCGAAGGCCAGGGCCTCGGTCTGGGCGAGGAAGTTGGCCATGAGCAGGTCGTGGTGGTCGCCGACGACCTCGGCGGGCCGGCAGATGCCGATGAAGTCGCTCGGGATCAGCCGTGTCCCCTGGTGGATGAGCTGGTAGAAGGCGTGCTGGCCGTTGGTGCCTGGCTGGCCCCAGACCACCGGACCGGTGTCCACCCGGACCAGCTGACCGTCGAGGGTGACCGACTTGCCGTTGGACTCCATGTCGAGCTGCTGGAGGTACGCCGGGAAGCGCTCGAGGTACTGGCTGTAGGGGAGCACGGCGTGGCTCTCGGCCCCGAAGAAGTTGATGTACCAGACCCCGAGTAGCCCCAGCAGCACGGGCAGGTTGCGCTCGAACGGCGTGGTGCGGAAATGCTCGTCCATCAGGTGGAAGCCGGCCAGCAGCTCGCCGAAGTGGTCGGGCCCGATGGCCACCATCAGCGACAGCCCGATCGCCGACGGGTACGAGTAGCGGCCCCCGACCCAGTCCCAGAACCCGAACATGTTGGTCGGGTCGATGCCGAAGTCGGCCACCTTCTCGGCGTTGGTGGACACGGCGACGAAGTGGCGGGAGACGGCCGCCTCGTCGCCGAGGGCGTCCAGCAGCCAGGCCCTGGCCGTGCGGGCGTTGGTCAGGGTCTCGATGGTGGTGAAGGTCTTGGAGCAGACGATGAACAGGGTCTCGGCCGGGTCCAGGTCGCGGGTCGCCTCGGCGATGTCGGCCCCGTCGACGTTGGAGACGAACCGGAACGTCATCGAGCGGTCGCTGTAGGGCCGGAGTGCCGCATAGGCCATGGCCGGGCCCAGGTCGGAGCCGCCGATGCCGATGTTGACGACGTTGCGGACCCGCCGGCCGGTGTGGCCGAGCCAGCGGCCCGAGCGGACCTCCTCGGCGAAGCCGCGCATCCGTCCCAGCACCTCGTGGACGTCGGGCACGACGTTGTGCCCGTCGACCAGGATCGAGCTGCCCTCGGGGGCGCGCAGGGCCACGTGCAGCACGGCCCGGTTCTCGGTGAGGTTGATCCGCTCCCCGGCGAACATGGCGTCGATCCGCTGGCGCAGCCCGGCCCGCTCGGCCAGGGCCACCAGCAGCCCGACCGTCTCGGCGGTCACCCGCTGCTTGGACCAGTCGAGGTAGAGGTCGCCGGCCTCGCAGGTCAGCGTCTCGCCCCGCCCCGGGTCGGTGGCGAACAGCTCCCGCAGGTGGGTGTCCTTGACCGCCTCGTGGTGCCGCACCAGGGCCTGCCACTCGGGGGTCTGGTCGATGCTGGTGGGGGGCTCGGCCATGGCGCTCGGCTCCTCGCTCGGGACGGGCTAGCAGGGTATCGCGTGGGTACAAGGAGGACGATGGAGCAGCTGAAGCGCCTCGTGCAGGCGGTCGACGACGTCCAGCGGCGGCACCGGTGGCTGGCCTTCCCGGTGGCCGTGGTCAAGAAGTACGGGGAGGACCAGGCCGGGCAGCGGGCCGCCCTGCTGGCCTACTACGGGTTCTTCTCGCTGTTCCCGCTGCTGCTGGTGGCCGTGACCGTGATCGGGTTCGTGCTCCAGGGCCACGCCGAACTGGGCCAGCGCGTCGTCGACTCGGCGGTGGCCCAGTTCCCGGTGCTCGGCGACGAGATCAGCGGGACGGTCAGCCAGAGCCGGCTGCGGGGCAGCGGGGTGGTCCTGGTCGTCGGGCTGGCCCTGGCCCTGTGGGGCGGGCTGGGGGTGGCCGAGGCGGCCCAGTCGGCCATGAACGGCATCTGGAACGTCCCCCGCCGGCGCTACCCGAGCTTCCTCCTGCGCCGCCTTCGCGGCCTGGCCTGGCTGATCATCCTTGGCGGCGGGCTGCTGCTGGCCAGCGTGGTCTCGGGGGTCGCGGCGGCCGCCGACACCGCCTGGTCGGGGCCGGCCGGGCTGGCCGCCTCGACGCTGGTCAACATGCTGCTGTTCCTGGTCGGGTTCCGGGTCCTTACGGTCCGCAACGTCTCGCTGCGGACGCTGCTGCCCGGGGCGGTCCTGGCCGCCGTCGCCTGGGCGCTGCTCCAGTGGCTGGGCGGCTGGTACGTGGACCGCCAGCTGAGCCGGGCCAGCGCCACCTACGGTGCCTTCGCCCTGGTCATCGGCCTGCTGTCGTGGCTGTACCTGGCCTCGACGGTGACCCTGCTGGCGGCCGAGGTGAACGTGGTCCGGAGCCGGCGGCTGTGGCCCCGGAGCCTGGCCCCGCCGCCACTGGGCGGGCCCGACGAGCGGGCCCTCGAGGGCCTGGCCAAGCAGGAGGAGCGCCTACCCGACCAGCGGGTCGAGGTCAGCTTCGACGGCGACGCCGCGGGCGGCCAGGAACCCGAGCCCCAACGGCCGGGGCCCCAACCGGGAGGGTAGCCGAGAGCCGGGACGGCGCGCGGGGCCATCCACAGGGCCCGGGTCGGCTCAGAGGGGGGCCCGGGTCGGCTCAGAGGGGGGCCCGGGTCGGCTCAGAGGGGGGCCCGGGTCGGCTCAGGAGGGCTCCGGTAGGCTCAGACCGGGTAGTCGCGGGTCTGGTCCTGGACGACCTCGCCGCCG